>DASXMT010000135.1:0-10678 GCA_036495505.1 Acidimicrobiales bacterium
CGAACCCATCAATTGCAATGGATTTCATACATCCAGGGTGAACTATTTTGATGCTATATCGCTCTACTGGTGGGATTATTTGTCTATATTCGTGATCGTCGATAGTGCGAGTAGGTGGTCGAACCCATGACAGGATCCGAACCGAGGCGGCTGCAGTTGGCGAACGTGGACCTCGCCTACGACGACGTGGGAACCGGATCGCCCCCGATCCTTTTGCTGCACGGTTTCTCCTGTGGCCGGACGGACTTTGTGCACCAGTTCGCCCACTTCTCGGATCGGCACCGGATGGTTGCTTTCGACCAGCGCGGTCACGGCGAGAGCTCACTGGCGCGCGACGGTTCCTACGGCTTCGGAGTGGACGTTGCCGATGCCCGCACCCTCTGCGAGAAGCTGGGCCTCATCCGGCCCGTCGTCGTCGGCCACAGCCTGGGTGGAGTCTCGGCACTCCAACTGGCCGCCGAGCCCGGGTTCGCCAGCGCCCTGGTGCTGCTCGATTCGACGATCGAGTTGCCCGATGAAGTCGAGGAGCAGCTGATCGCTTTTGTCGACGGGCTCGAGCGCGGCAGCGACGAGGCGTTCCGCGAGCAGGTCCGTCAGTACGCACGTGCGCAGATGATCGACCCGAGCGACGATGCCGGGGTGGTCGGGCAGCTCATTGAGCGGTCGGCCAGCGTCCCGAAGGACGTCTACGTCGCCGGGGTGAAGAGCATCGTCGGTGTAGACGTCCTGTCCATGGCCCAGGCTGTCACGGTCCCCACCCTGTTCATCGGCTCCTCGCTCCCGTGGATCGATCTTGGACGGGTCCATACGCTCCGACCGGACTGGTTCCTCGGCCGCACGGTGGGAGCTGGACACTTCCACCACCTCCTGGTGCCCGATCAGGTGAACGCCATGATCGGTCGGTTCCTCGCTTCGGTTGATGCCGGCTTTCCCAAGGCGGCGGCCAGTCCGTGGTGACCCTGATCAGAATGGGGGTGCTCGTGTCGGAATCGGGCTGGCGGCGTCGGGCGCCGGAGACAGCCTCGGCACTCGCTCAAGCCCGGACGTCGCCGGCCATCTGCTCGGCAAAGGCCGCTGTGTCCAGGTGCTCCCACACCTCGGCGATCACTGGGCCCTCGAAGCGCACGAGGAAGTGGTACTCGTTGGAATAGGGAGCGCCCCCGGCCGTCAGTCCCTGGAGGTTGGCGTGGACGGCGATGAAGTCGCCTTCTTCCACTAGGTGATGGACGGTCCATCGACGAGTGCCCGGTTGGAAGAACATCGTCGGGTCGGCGATCAGGGGGACGACGTGGGATCGCCCGAGGAGGGGGCGGGGGAGCCCCTGTGCCTCCGCCGATGGAGGCCCCCACCAGGCGACATCCTCGGCTATCAGTTCGGTGAGGCGGGCACTGTCCTCGTTCGCCATCAGGTCGAGCAGACGCTGCGCGTCATCTTTTCGGGATCTGGTCACGTCGATCACACCTCTTAGCTCTGTTCACGGACCTTAGATCCTGGCCCGTCTCTCATAAGTATTGCAATCATTCTTTGTATATGCTTTGGCGGAGGATCGTATGTGGGCGATGGAGCGTCCGTCGGGTCCGAGAGTGCGAGCACAGGAGCGGGGACCATGCCTTACAGCGGGGAGCAGCTCTCGGACATGGAGAGCATCAGAAATGTGGCCAGGCGCTACTGCCACTACCTGGACCGCCTCGACGCCGAAGGCATGCGGGGGGTGTACTGGCCCGACGCCGTCGATGACCACGGTCTCGAGTACCGGGGCAACGCCTGGGGCTACGTCGACGTAGCCATGGAGTCTCACAAGCGCTGGAATCCGAGCCTGCACACTCTGTTGAACCACCTGGTCGAGTTGGACCCCGGCGACACCAGCGCTCGGAGCGAGATCTATGTCATCGCCTACCTGTTCGAGGCAGCCCGACCCGTCCTCCACACCTGGTTCGGCCGCTACCTGGACCGCTACGAGAAGCGGGGTGAGGAGTGGCGCATCGCCGAGCGAGTGTGTGTCCACGAGGGCTCCCGCACCGACGACCCGCTGGTACGCATTCCCTTCCCCCAGGACTCGTTCCGGCAGGGCTCGTTCGACCGACCTTCGGTCGCCCGGCCGATCGGACCGTGATCGTGTTCGGCCGGTGCCGTCGCCCCGTCGTCACCCACTAGGAGGATCGCTATGGCCGTGCTGTCAGTTCCCGAACAGGCGGGTGCCGTGCTCACCGCCAATCCCCGCATGCTCATCGGAAGCGACTGGGTGGCCGCCGCCTCGGGAGACACCCTGCCCGTCATCGACCCCGCCACCGAGGCCACAATCGCCCATGTGGCCGCCGGCGACGCTCAGGACGTCGACCGGGCCGTGCGCCACGCCCGGGATGCGTTCGAAGCAGGGGTGTGGCGCCGGATGCCCCCGGCCGCGCAGTCGCGCCTCCTCTACCGCCTGGCCGACGCCATCGAAGCGGAAGTCGAGTTGCTGGCCCACCTGGAGACCGTGGACTCGGGCAAGCCCCTCACCCTGTCGCGCCAGGAAGTCCTCCAGGCCGCCGAGTTCGTTCGCTACTACGCGGGATGGCCGACCAAGATCTACGGGACGGTAAACCCCGTGCCCTCTGACATGCTCTCCTACAGCAGGCGAGAGCCCATCGGGGTCGTGGCCGGGATCGCTCCGTGGAACTGCCCGCTGATCAACGCCGTCTACAAGGTGGCCCCGGCCATCGCCTGTGGGAACTCGGTCATCCTCAAGCCGGCCGAGCAGACCAGCCTCACCTCTCTGCGCCTGGGCCAGCTGTGCCTCGACGTCGGCATTCCCCCCGGTGTGGTGCAGGTGGTGACCGGCTACGGGGAGACCGTGGGCGACGCCTTGGTCACCCACCCCGGCGTGGACAAGGTCGCTTTCACCGGCTCGACCGAGACGGGGAGGGCCATCGCCCGGCGCGGGGCCGACACCCTCAAGAAGATCAGCCTCGAGTTGGGCGGCAAGAGCCCCGGCATCGTCTTCGCCGACGCCGACCTGGAGGCCGCCGTCAGTCACCTCTTTTCGCCCTTCGGGGTCTGGTACAACAGCGGCCAGATCTGCGTCCAGGCCTCGCGCTTGCTGGTGCAGAGGGAGGTGCACGACGCCTTCGTCGAATCGGTCATGGCCCGCAGCGCCACCTTGCGTCTCGGTTCCCCCTTTGAGCCCACCACCGAGCTCGGCCCCCTGGTGTCCGACGACCAGCTGGGCCGGGTCCTCGGCTACCTGGACCTGGCCGCCGACGAGGGCGCCGAAGTGCTGATGGGGGGCAAGCGGGCCGAGCGAGAGGGGTACTTCGTCGAGCCCACCGTGCTGGCTTGTATGCGCCCGGAGATGCGCGTGGCCAACGAGGAGATCTTCGGGCCTGTGGTGGGCGTCATTCCCTTCGACACCGATGACGAAGCGGTGGCCATGGCCAACGGCACCGAGTTCGGGCTGGCTGCCTCGGTATGGACCTCGGACATCTCTCGTGGTCACATCATGGCCGACCGGCTCCAGTCCGGGGTCGTGTGGATCAACACCTTCGCCGATACTGACTCCTCGGTGGCCTTCGGAGGTACGAAGCAGTCCGGGTACGGGCGGGAATGCGGCGAGGAGTCCATCCATACCTACACCCAGACCAAGTCGGTTTACTGTCGTCTGCAACCCCTCTGGAGTTAGCCCGGGGGTGGTGCCGCCGTCTGGGCGAACGTGGGCATGTGGGCCAGCGCCCCGCCGTCTACCCGCAGCACCTCCCCAGTGATGAACGACGACTCGTCGGAGGCCAGGAAGACGGCGGCGTTGGCCACGTCGTCCACCGTCCCTAGCCGGGGGACGAGGCAGTTGGCCTCCAGGACCTCCCGCACGTCGTGGGGCACGGTGGCCAAGAAGCTGGGCGAGGCGATGTGGGCCGGCGAAATGGCGTTGCACCGGATGCCCTGCCGGCCGAAGCCGGTGGCGATGGTCTGGGTGAGCTGGTGCAGCGCAGCCTTGGCCGCGGCGTAGGCGGTGAGGCCCAGATCTCCTCGCAGACCCGAGTTCGACGTCGTGTTGATGATCGAGCCGCCGTCGGGGAGCATCAACGGGATCAGCTCCCGGCACATCAGCATCGACCCGGTGAGGTCGACGGCCAGGGTCCGATCCCACGTGGCCAGGTCGAGGGTGATCACGTTGCCGTCCCCGGCCTGGTGGGCCGGCCCGGTGGCGGCGGCGTTGTTGTGGAGGATGTCCAATCGGCCGTAGCCGGCCCGGAGGGCGGCGGCGAGGGACCCAACCGAGTCGACATCGCTAATATCGACCCCCATCGCCTCGACCTGGTGGCCGTCGCCGGCCAGCGTCGCCGCCGCCCGTTCTGCGCCCACTTGGTCGATGTCGGCGACGACCACGCGTGCACCCTCACGGGCGAATGCCGTCACGATGGCCAAGCCGATGCCGGAGGCGCCGCCGGTGACAACGGCGATCTTTCCCGCCAGCCGCTCCCGGCTCACGAGCCCAGTTTCAGCAGCGCGGCTCCGTTGTCGTAGGCGACCAGCCGAACCGCATCCTCGTCCAGGCCGGCGCCATCGAGGAAGCGGGCGGGGTCGGGATGGCCCTCGGGGTGGGGATAATCCGAGCCGAGCAGCACCCGGTCGGCCCCGATGAGCTCGACCAGCCCGCTGATGTCGTCGTCGTCGTTGGGGGCCACCGAGACGTGATGGCGGAACAGGTCGGTGGGACTGTCCTCGAACCGTCCCCCGATCCACTCGCCGTACTGGCCCGATCGCACCCCGTGCTCCATGGCCCGGAGGAGGGCCGGCACCCAGGCGGATCCGTTCTCGACGCTGACCGCCTGGAGTTGGGGATGGCGACCGAACACGTTGTGGAGGATGAGATCGGCCAGCGTGTCCATGATGGGCCGTTCGCCGAAGAACATGGCCCGTTGGAACGGCGACTGCTGGTGGGCGGCCGGTCTCGGTTTTTCGCCCCAGTGCACCGACAGCAACTGGTTGTACCCGGACTCCGCTCCGTGGAAGGCGACGGGGACCCGGGCCTCGGCCAGCCGGGCCCAGATGGGGTCAAAGTACGGATCTCCGAGTGAACGGCCGCCGACAGGAGCAAAGAGGACCGCCACCACCCGAGCCCCGCGCTCGAGCACCTCGTCGAGCTCAGCCACGGCCTGGTCCAGGTCGACCAGGGTCAGCCACGGTGCGGCGAAGATCCGGCTCTCATAGTCGAAGCCCCACTCGTCGTCGAGCCACCGGTTGAAGGCGTGGAAGTTGGCCACGCAGGCCTCGGGGTCTTCGCGCAGCTGTACTTCAACGGTGAGCCCCAGGCCCGGCCACATGGCCGCCGCCTCCACACCGGCCTGGTCCATCCATTCCAGGCGCGCCTCCCGTCGGGCGAAGTGGGGAACCTCACCGGGCACGAGCATGTCGTCCTCGGGCAATGGTTGGTAGCGGCCGTCCTTGTCGTGCATCCAGGCGCCGGGTCTACCCATCCGGTCGATGGGGGAGGCGTGCATGAAGTACGAGGGCTGGGCCCCGATGAAGGGTCGGCCGGCGCCGTCTTCGCCCCGCACGATGTGCACCGACCGGTCGGCGAAGGCCGGATCGAGGTACCGGGTGAAGGCGTCGTCGGGCTCGTAGTAGTGGTTGTCCATGTCGACGACCCGGTTCGGGAGGGTTGGCTCGGGCATGTGCTCCTCGTTTCGTGAATCGGACGGCGCCAACAACTGTAATCTTTACAAGAGTAGCGACGAGGGGGCGATTCGACATGACGACACCACCACGCACCGTGCTGAAGGGGGCCACTGTCATCGACGGCACCGGCTCGGCCCGGCGGCGAGCCGACGTCGCCGTCACCGGCGACCGGATTACCGAGGTGGCTGACCACGTGGACGGCGGCTCGGCCGGGGTTATCGACCTGGACGGGCTGATCCTGGCCCCCGGCTTCATCGATCCCCACACCCATTTTGACGCCCAGATCCTGTGGGACCGCGATCTCACCCCGTCGTCGTGGCACGGCATCACCACCGTGGTCATGGGCAACTGCGGGTTCGGCATCGCCCCCACCCGACCCGAGCAGCGGCCCACCATCTTGCGCACCCTCGAGAACGTGGAGGGTATGCCTCTCGACGCCCTCGAAGCCGGACTGCCCTGGACGTTCGAGACGTTTCCCGAGTACCTCGACGCCGTCGAGGCCCAGCCGAACCGGTTGAACGTGGCGGCCATGGTCGGCCATACGCCGATCCGGTTCTATGTTCTGGGCGACGAGGCCACCGAGCGGGTGGCCACCCCGTCGGAGGTGGACGAGATGCGGCGCCTGGTCCGGGAGGCCATCGACGCTGGCGCCGTCGGCTTCTCCACCTCGAGGTCGGAGTCCCACCGGGGGGCCTACGGGCGACCGGTGCCCAGTCGGGCCGGAACCGTGGACGAGATCCGGGCCCTTGCCGCCGTGCTGGGCGAGGCGGGCCGCGGCACCCTGGAGGCGACCTGGGGTCCGGACCTCCACGTCGACGAGTTCGCCGACATCGCCCGCACCATCGGACGCCCGGTGAGCTGGGCCGCGCTGATGACCCTCCGGGCCGACCCCGAAAACGCCGTCCGGGTGGCCGAAGCCGTTGAGGCGGCCGGGGGGCAGGTCTACCCACAGATCTCCTGTTCACCCATCGTGGTGCAGCTCTCGCTGGCCGAGCCGGCTCCACTGGCCAATGTCCCCGCCTTCGGGGAGGTGCTCGGCCTTCCCGGCGAGGAGCGGGCGGCGCGCTATGCCGACCCGTCATGGCGGGACCGGGCCCGGGTGGAGATCCGTCAGCGCTGGGGGGACAAGATCGAGTTCGCCACCGTCCAGGAGACCAACCGACACCACGCCCTGCGCAACGGCGCGACGCTCGGGGAGCTGGCCGCCGCGGCCGGGACCGACCCGCTGGATGTCATGGTGGACCTGGCCCTGGAAGAGGACCTGGCCACCCGGTTCCGACTGGTCATGACCAACGACGACGACGACCAGATCGGCGGGCTGCTCGGCAACCCCCGGTTCCTGCTGGGGCTGTCCGACGCCGGTGCCCACACCAGCCAGCTGTGCGACGCCGGCAACGCCACCCGCCTGCTCTCCTACTGGGTCCGGGATCGAGCGGCCCTGACCCTCGAACAAGCGGTCTGGCGCCTGACCGGGCACCCGGCCGAGGTCTACGGGCTGGCCGGGCGGGGCCGGGTGGCACCCGGCTATGTCAGCGATCTGGTCGCCTTCGACCCCGACACGGTGGGCTGTGGCGAGCTGGAACCGATCTGGGACCTCCCCGCCGGGGCCGACCGGCTGGTCACCCGCAGCTCCGGGATCCACACCGTGTGGGTCAACGGCACCCCGGTATGGCAGGACGGCAAGGAGATCGCCGGTGTCCGACCCGGCCAGCTGCTCCGGGGCGGCCAGTCCCGGGGGTGAGGCCTTGCCCTAGTGGGTGGCGTGCACTGCCGGCAGCACCGATCCGGCGAACTCCTCCACCTGGGCCACGATCTGGTCCGGCGGGGCCAGGTTGAACATGACGAACTCGTCCAGGCCGGCCTCGGCGTAGGCGCCCAGGCGGTCGGTCAGGAACGCGGCGTTGCCGTGCAGGGAGACCATGGGTTCGCTGGTGTCACCGAGAAGAAGGGGCGCCCACAGGACGGTTCGAAAGGCCGAGGGGTCGCGGCCCTGAGTCTCGGCCCGCTCCCGGATGGCCGCCAGGCCCTGGGCGAACTCGTCGACCTCGAGCCCGTAGGGGCACCACCCGTCGGCATAGTCGGCCACCTTGCGCAGGGCCGAGGGGGCGTTCCCACCCAGCAGGATGGGGATCGGCTGCTGGACGGGATGGGGCAGGACACCGAGCGGACCGCCCTGCCAGTACCTGCCGTCGACGGTGGCGGGCTGAGTGGTCCACGCCGTCCGCAGCAGCTCGACCATCTCCCGGGTGCGGGCAGCGCGGTCGTCGAACGATGCGCCCAGCACCTCGAACTCCTCGCGCATCCAGCCCAGGCCGACCCCGATCGTCGTCCGGCCCCCGTTGAGCTGGTCCAGGCTGGCCAGCTGCTTGGCCAGGAGCCACGGTTCCCGTTGGGCGGCCACCAGCACGCACGTCCCCAGCCGGACCCGCTCCGTCCGGGCCGACAGCCAGGCCAGCGAGGTGACCGCCTCGCACAGGGGCGTGTTCTCGTCCCCCGGGTACCGGCCGCCCTCGCCGTAGGGGTAGGCCGGCTCGTAGTCGACAGGCCAGACCACATGGTCCGAGACCCACAGGGAGTCGAAGCCGGCATCCTCCGACGCCGTGGCCAACCCACCCATGTACGCCGGTGTGCCCACCGTGTTGTTGCCCATCCACACCCCGATGTCCATCACTGCACCTCTGCTTTCTCAGTCGGGCCCTGTCGTGAGCCGGTGGTCGTGCCGCCCGTGGCCATCAGGTGGGCGTAGTGGGGGAGATGGGCCAGGTGCCCACCGTCGACCCGGATGGTCAACCCGGTGACGAACGAGGCCTTGTCCGAGGCCAGGAACAGCACGGCGTTGGCCACGTCCACTGGTTGGCCGTGCCGGGGTAGGAGGTTGCTCTGGCTCATGACGTCGAGCTCGCGGGGGGACCACCGGGACGTGGCCGCGGTGGTGAGGATGACGCCGGGAGCCACGGCGTTGCAGCGGATGCCCTGCTTGCCGTATTGGGTGGCCACCGACCGGGTCAATGACACGATGGCCCCGGCCGCAGCCGTGGCCGCTGTGTCCCCTCGGTCACCGGCCCAGGCCCCGGCCGACGCCGTGTTGACGATGGATCCCCCGCCGCCGGCGATCATCAGCGGCACGGCGTGGCGGCAGGCCAACAGGTGGCCGTCGAGGCTGACCGAGAGCGACCGGTGCCAGTCGTCGAGGTCGAGTTCGGTGACGGGCCGATCGCCGCCCTGAGCCGCAGCCCCGGTGACGGCGGCGTTGTTGTGGACGATGTCGAGCCGACCGAACGCCTCGACGGCGGCGTGCATGAGTCGCTCGGCGTGGGCCGGGTCGGAGACGTCGGCGGCGACGGCCAGCGCCCACCCGCCGCTTTCCTCGATGGCCGATGCTGAGTCCTCGGCCGCGGCACCGTCGATGTCGGCGAGCACCACGGCGGCACCCTCGCGCGCCAGCAGCTCGGCGCTCGCTCGCCCGATGCCCGATGCCGCCCCGGTGACGACGGCAACCTTGCCGGCAACCCGTCCGTCCATCATCGACGCGCCCTCAGCGCCGACCACCGGCGTCGAAGGGGGCGGCGCCGTCAGTCAAGGGCCGTGTCCTCGGCCGCCACCGCGTCCACCTGGCCCAGGTAGGAGGCCAACAGCGCCGAGCGATCCTCCAGCTTGGCCCCATCGCCGCTCATGACGGCCTCCCCGTCGCTCAGCACGTACCCCCGTCCGCACGTGGCCAGGGCCAGCCGGGTGTTCTGCTCCACCACCAGCAGCGGCGTCCGCTCCCGTATCACGTTCAGGGCCTGGAACACCTGCTTGGCCACCCGGGGCGAGAGGCCGAGGGACGGCTCGTCGAGCATGAGGAGACGAGGGGCGGCGACCAGGGCGCGACCGATGGCCACCATCTGCTGCTCACCACCGGAGAGCACGTAGCCCTGGCGCTTCCGCAACTCGACCAGGGCAGGGAACAGTTCGTACACGTCGTCGAGGCCGTACCCGTCGGTCCGTCCCGCCGCCGCCACCTGACCCATGCGCAGGTTCTCCTCCACGGTGAGGGTGGGGAACACGTGGCGCCCTTCGGGCACCTGGATCAGCCCCATCCGCGACACCCGCTCGGCCGGGACGCCCGACAGGTCCTGGTCGTCGAACCGGACGCGACCCCTGCTCGCCGTCACCTGCGAGATGGCGGCCAGGGTCGAGCTCTTGCCGGCGCCGTTCGGCCCGAGCAGGGCCACCGCCTCTGTGGGCCCGACCTCGAGGTCGAGCTCCTTGACGGCGATGGTCGAGCCATAGGCCACGTGGAGGCCGGCGACCTCAAGCATCGTCGATGTCGACCCCGAGATAGGCGTCGGCCACGCGGGGATCGCTCCAGATCTCGTGTGAAGGGGCGTCGGCGATCTTCTCCCCGAGCTCCATGGCTACGATCCTGGGGCAGATCCGGTCGACGAAGTCGACCTTGTGGTCGACCAGGATGAGGGTCACGCCGGTTGCACCGAGCCCCTCGATGATGGCGGCCAGCTCACCGGTCTCCGCATCGTTGAGGCCGGCACTGGGCTCGTCGAGCAGCAGCAGCTTGGGGCCGGCCGATATGGCCCGGGCCAGATCGAGGAGCCGTTGCTGTCCGTAGGTGAGCAGCGACGCAGGGAGCTCGGCCGTGGCGGCCAAGCCCACCCGGTCGAGGGCGGCGTAGGCCACTGCGAATCGCTCCTTCTCCCGCCGCCACATCCGGCGCCGGGCCGACCACGCCCCGGCCAGTCCGGCGTGGGATCGATCGCTGGTGGCCAGCAGCACGTTCTCCAGGCAGGTCAGGTTGGTGAACGTCTGGGGGGCCTGGAACACACGGAGGACCCCGGCGCGTCGCGAGGCGCCGGGGTGGCCCAGCCGCACCGGGGATCCGTCGACGGACAGTGTCCCGCTGGCGGCCACGATGCCGCAAAGGGCGTTCAAGAACGTGCTCTTGCCGCTGCCGTTGGGGCCGATCAGCCCCACGTACTCGCCGGCGCCGACGTCGAGCGAGATATGGCGGACGGCCCGCACCCCG
>DASXMT010000136.1:0-16294 GCA_036495505.1 Acidimicrobiales bacterium
GGCCCAGACCGTGGGCCGATGACGACGATCGCGGTCCTCGTCGATGATGTCGTCGTGCAGCAGCGAGAAGTTGTGGACCAGCTCGATGGCCACGGCACCGGGGATGCCCGCCTCCTCGGTGCCCCCGGCGGCGGCCGCTGACACCAGCACCAACGCGGCCCGGACCCGCTTGCCCCCGCCGGCCAGGTGATGGCGAATCGGGGTGACCAGCTCAGGGCTGAGATGGTCGACCGCCGCGTCCATCGCCGGGGCGACCAGGGCGGCCGCACGCCCCAGGGCGTCCGGAGCCAGGGCCGGTGCGTCGGATACCGGAATGGTGGTCATTGCCGTACTCCTTGGAGCTGGGGGGCCGGGCCACTGTGTTCGTCGCCGATGCTGTTCTTCCCGCCGGCGCTGTGTTGTTTCCCGCCGGCGCTGTGTTCCTCACCGACACTGTCCAGTACCACGGACACGGCGGACTGCCCGCTGCGCACCGCCCCCTCCATGGTCGCCGGCCAGCCGGTGTCGCACCAGGCACCGGCCACGGCCAGACCGGGAAGCCCGGTCCGGGCGGACGGCCGCAGCGATGCGGTGCCGGGCACGGCGCGGAACGTGGCCGAGTGCTCGCGGCTCACGGTGCCGTCGATCAGTCGGGCGTGACGGGCCGACGGCAGTAGGTCGTCGAGCGCCTGGCGGAACGACCGGACCAGCTCCTCGGGTCGTTGACCCACGTAGGTGTCGGCCGCCGACAACGAGATGGCCAGGCACTGCCCGTCCTTCGCTCCCGACGATGCCGTCCGGTCGAACAGGAACTGGATCGGGGTGCCCACACCGGCGGCCATGGGAAGATCGGTCACCCTCCGATCGAGGACCAGGTGCACGTTGACGATGGGCGATGTGCCCAGGCCCTCGATGGCGGGCAGGGTGCCTTCGGGCACCAGGGTGGAGGCCACCTCAGGCGGGGTGGCGACGATCACCCCATCGACCCGCTCGGGACCTTCAGGGGTGGACACGGCCCAGCCGCTGTCAGCCGAACGCGCCAGCCCCTCGACCCGGGACCCGAGTCGCACGTCGACCCCGGCGGACGACAGCGCCCGCGAGGCGTTATCTGCGTGGAGCTGTCGGAGCGGCACCTGGGACCATCCGATGTCCCCGCCATCGGTGCTGTCGATCAGGCCGGTCCGGAAGACCTTGATGGCCATGGCCAGAGAGGCCTCGGCCGCGGGCACGTTGACCGTGGGGAGGGTAATCAGGTCCCACAAGCGCTCGATGGCCCGGCCGCTCTGCCCGTGATCGGCCAGCCATTGCCCGAAGGTGATGGCGTCGAGCGCGGGGTCGTCGGGATCGAGGTGGCGCATGGGGAGCACGGCGCGGGCCAGGCGGCCCCGCTCGCCGACACCGAGAAAGCGGTAGCGGGCCAGCGATCCCAGGAGGTGCAGGGGTGCGGGCAGGTTGGTGCGCGTGATGGAGGAGGAGATCCCGCCCGGAGCCACGACGGGCACCTCGAGCCGGGGCTGGAGCGTCACCTGGTCGCTGGCCCCGATGCGGTCGAGGAAGCCTCGATAGGCGGTGCAGCAGCGCATGAAGACGTGTTGGCCGTTGTCGAACCAGAGGCCGTGACGCCGGAACGACCACGTGAGCCCGCCGAGCCGGGACCGGCGCTCGAAGAGGACGACGTCGGCCCCCGCGTCGACGGCGCCCAGCGCCGCGCTGACCCCGGCCAGTCCTCCCCCGATCACGGCAAGGCGCGGACGGCTCATGGCGTGGCCCCGGCGATGCTCCGCAGGGCGACGTACCCCTTCTCCCACGTCGGCAACGAGACCCGGCGCTCGGTGACGGCAATCGGGTTCCGCTCGATGCGGGTCAGCAGCCGGCGGTAGATCCCGGCCATGGCCGACACGCAGGCATGGCTCCGGCGATCGAGCAGGGGGAGGAGGCGAAGGCCGCGGTCGAACCACTCCCGGGCCCGGACGCACTCGAAGGCGACCAGGTCGGCGACCACCGCCGGCGGCCCGGTCAAGTCGAGCGGGCACCCCACTGCTTCGGCGTCCTCGGCCGGCAGATAGACGCGGCCCCGGTCGCCGTCCTCGACGATGTCCCGGAGGATGTTGGTCAGCTGGAGAGCCACGCCGAGGTCGTCGGCCAGCGGATTGGCCACGTCCAGGTCGTCCACGCCGAAGATGGCCAGCGACAGGCGCCCGACCGAGCCGGCCACCCGGCGGCAGTACCCCACCAGGTCGTCGATGGTGGCGTAGGACCCACCCTCGACGTCCATCACGCAGCCGTCGATCAGCTCGCCGAACGCGGCCATGGGCAGGCCGTAGCGATCGGCGGCATAGGCCACGCCGGCCAGCACCGGGTCGTCGGTGGCGGCCGAGATGGGCTCGAGATCCTTGCGCACTGCGGCCAGCTCCTCGAGGCGCTGGGGTGCCGGTGCGTCGCCGTCGCCGATGTCGTCGATTCTCCGGGCCAGGGCGTAGACGGCGGACAGGGCCTGGCGCTCGGGCTCTTTGAGCAGGCGGATGCCGTAGGAGAAGTTCTTGGCTTCGGTACGGGTGATGGCCTCGCACTGCCGGTAGGCGACCTCGGGGTTCATGCCGCCGCCTGGCTGCTCGACGAAGCGAAGAGCGTCTCGGCCAGGCGGGCCCCGACCCCGAGCCGTCGGGGGCGGCATCGCGTTCCCAGTACGTCGTACCCGGCACGCCGGATGGCATCGAGGGCGGCCTCGCCGCCACCGACGAAACCGGCCACGGCGATCCTCGGCTGCCAGGGAAGGTGGCGGGCCAGGTGCCGTCCCGGGGCCAGGCGCTGGTGGGCCCGATTGACGTGGACCGCCACCAGACGCCGGAGCGGGGGACTGGCGTTGGGAGCCAGCAACTCGTCCTCGGTGACCCCGAAGGCCTCCCGGTCGCGGGCGGGAAGGTAGATCCGCCCCCGTCGGGCATCTTCGCCGATGTCTTGGAGGTGCTCGGTCAGCTGCAGTCCGATGCAGACCTCATCGGACAGGGCCACGCGCTCGGGGGTACTGACGCCGAACACCGACAGCACCAGGCGCCCAACGGGAACGGCTGAGAGCTGGCAGTAAGCGACCAGGTCGTCCATGGTCTGGTATCGGGTGACCCTCTGGTCGACCCGGTTGGCCTCGATGAGGGCCCGGAACGGATCGAGGGACACATCGAGCTGGGCCAGGGTCGGCGTCAGCTGCACGAGGATGGGGTGGGTGGCCGAGCCGGCGGCGGCCCGCTCCAGCTCGGACTCCAGCCAATCGAGCTGGGCCAGGCGATCGCCCTCGACCTCGTCCCCGATGTCGTCGGCCAGGCGGGCGAACCCATACACAGCCAGGAGGTGGGAGCGCACCCGGCGGGGAAGGAGGACCGAGGCCACGGGGAAGTTCTCCGACCCAGCCTGATCGAGGACCGCGCCCGTTTCAAGGCCGGGGATCGACGATGGAGCTCCTGTGAGGGTTGTCACGAATGATCCGGACCTTCGTATTAACAATGGTGACCAGCGGTTCACCACTGTTATACACGGCACCCTGGACAGGGCGAACATCCCATCCGAACAGGGCTATTGCCCGATCCGTATGGTTTTGCGTCGCTGCAGATCAGGCGGTTGGGGAACGCCCCTTCAACGCATACCCATCGAGACCCGGAAGAGCCGGATCAACGCGTTGTCGGCCACCCGTCGCCCGGCGCTCAGCGCCGCGTGGCCCTTGGCCCGCAGATGGGGCGACACTCGACCCGCGATTCCTTCGGTGATCCCCGAGGCGATGCCGACGACATCCTTCTCCCCGCGGAGCTCGCGGGTCATGATCTCGAGGTACAGGGGCACGTAGGGCTTGAGCAGGGTGGCCAGTTCGGCCACCGCCTTGGTCTCGGTCATTGGCTCGCTGAGCGTGTCCAGCCCCTCGCCGACCGCATCCACGGTGGACAGGGCGGCGGCCAGGAAGATGTCGTGCTTCGAGTCGAAATAGCGGTAGAACGAGCCCTTGGCGATGCCGGCGGCCTCGCAGATCTGTCCCACGTTCACAGTGGCGTAGCCCTCGGAGGCGAACGCCTGGCGTGCGGCGGAAAGCAGCCGGGCGGCAGGGAGGGACGGCTCCGACCGGACCAGGTACGTGGTAACGATCTGGTCCCACATCTCGATCGAGTACGGCTCGGCTCGTTCCACTGCGAGGAGCTCGGGTAGGAGCTCGCCGATGGAGGGAAGCGACAGCCGCCACCGGTCCCGGAGCAACCGAACCAGCTTGAGCGTCTCGACGTGTTGCTCGTCGTACAGGAAGCGCTTGGCCTCGACGGAGGTGGGATCGGGCAGCAACCCGAGTCGGCGATAGTGGTGGATGCTCGGCACAGGCACGCCGGACTGGTCTGCCAGTTCCGCCATGGTCAGCAGCCCGACGTCGGCAATGGCAGCCTCTGGCTCCGCGGCCCCCGGCTCGTGAGCCGGAGGCGGTACTGGCGGTTGATTCCGGCGCTTCCGTGTCATCGCCCTCCTTGCTCGCTCGTATGGTAGCCCTCGCTCGGACCACGGGTTCGGACACGTCCGGGTGGTCACGCCACTCTGTCCCAGCGCCGCCCAGTTCGAGAAGATAACCACGAACCGACGGCACACGTGCGTCACGCCGCAGCCCCGAAACACAGACCGGTGGTCGGCGACCGCCGCTCGTATGATGTGCGGACGGCGAATCTCAGGGGGGGTGTTTTCGTGGGGAACGGCGGGAAGTACCTCGGGGCCTTGGCGGGCATGGCCCTGGCCGCCAACTACGTGCCGAGCACGGTCACCCTCGGACAATGGGGTTCGTTGCGCTCACTTCCCGGCGACCTCTGTCGCTGGCGCGGGCCCGATGTGTCCCGGGTGGCGCTCACCTTCGACGATGGTCCGAACCGCCATACCACGCCCCATGTGCTCGACGCCCTCGACGCACTGGGCCTGCGGGCCACGTTCTTCTGCCTTGGTTCGCTCGTCGAACGGGACCGGAGCCTGGTCGGCGAGGTCGTGGCGAGGGGACACCAGGTGGAGACCCACGGCTACCGGCACCACCATCACCTGCTGCGATCCCCCCGGTGGATCGTGAACGACCTCCGGCGGGCCATCGCCGTCATGTCCGAGTGCGGGCATCCCTCGTCCTGGTACCGGCCCTCGTACGGCCAGGCCACCGGGAGCACCCTGGTGGCGGCCCGAGCCCTCGGCCTCCGAACGGTGCTGTGGTCGTCGTGGGGACGGGAATGGACCACCGATGATCCCACCGACGTGGCCCTGCGCATCACCGGGCGACTCGGTCCCGGAGCGATCGTGCTGCTACACGACAACGACGAGCTGGGATCGCCGGACATGTGGCGGGTGGGCCAGGCGGCCCTGCCCCAGGTGGCAGCCGAGCTCGAGCGTCGAGGGCTCGAGGCGGTCACGCTCGACGAGCTGGTCTACGGCGGTCGACCGCCCGCCGTTCAAGACAGCGTGGCGCCGTCGATGGGGAGAACCACTCCGGACAGGTAGTCCGACTCCTCGCCGGCCAGGAAGCCGACGACCCGGGCGCAGTCCTCGGTGGTGGCCGGTCGTCCCAGAGCATTCATGGCGTTGATCGAGACCTTGGTGTCGGACTCCATCGACTCGAAGGCCAGGGCCAGGCGCCCGGTGGCCACGTACCCGGGGGCGATGCAGTTGACGGTGATCCCCGATGACCCGAGGTCCTGCGCCAAATAGCGGGTGTACATGGCGATGCCGGCCTTGGCCACGCCGTAGTGCGCGTACGCCCCGTCGCGGCCGCCACGCAAGCCCGAGATGCTTGCCACCGTCACGATCTTCCCCGAGCCCTGTCGCTTCAGGAGCGGAGCCACGGCCAGGCAGGTATTGACCGTGCCGTACAGGTTCTTCTGCAACACCGCGTCGAAGTCGTCGGGATCGAGCTCCGACGCTCGGCCCTCGAACGGCGATCCCAGTCCTCCACCGGCATTGCAGATGACCACGTCGAGCGCGGACCATTCCCCGTCGATGGCCGCCACCGCCTTTCGCATGGCTTCGAGGTCGGTGACGTCCGTCTCGAGCGCCAAGGCGCGGCGCCCCAGTGCTCGTACCTCATCGGCGGTCGTGTCCGCCGTCATCAGCGCGGCCTCGGCCTCGTACTCGCGGTACGAATGAAGATCGATGTCGAGCACCGCCACATCTGCCCCCAGCCCGGCCAGATGCAGGGCATAGGCCCGACCGAGCCCGCGTGCCGCGCCGGTCACCAGCGCGGTCTTTCCCTCGAGCGTCATGTCCTGCTCCTCCCCCGCCGCACACCGTCGTGTCAACGGCAGCCAGATTCCGAGCCCATCATCTGGGGCAGCGGACGATCAGATGGTAACCGGGGCCGCCTGTCCGAACAGGACGTCGCCGTCGTCGGCCAGGTCGTAGTACTCGACGCCCTCGGTCACGTGGGCGGCGTCGGCGGCCAGGGCCACCGCCACCTTCTGTGCGCTGTTGCGCAGGATGTCGAAGATGATCTCCACCACCTCTCCCGGTTCGAAGTACTTCCGGACCTGGACCACCAGTTCGGGAGTGATGT
Organism: Acidimicrobiales bacterium; assembly: GCA_036495505.1. Classification (GTDB taxonomy): domain Bacteria; phylum Actinomycetota; class Acidimicrobiia; order Acidimicrobiales; family RAAP-2; genus DASXMT01. The sequence continues at coordinate 6,521 of DASXMT010000136.1, forward strand.
CGGTCGGCTGGGTGATGACGGTGTCGGTGAGCCGGAGCGCCACCTTGTGCCGTTCCGAGAGATCGGTCGTCTCGTACCAGTCGACCTTGGTGAACATCGACTCGTCCGCCCCCGCGGTGATCGCCTGGACCGAACGAGTCGATTGGCAGATACGGCAGTTGTGCTGGCGCGCCCCTCGCAGTCGGACCAACTCGGTGGTGATGGGGTCGAGGTCGCCCATGCGGGCGACGGTCTTCATCAGCTCGTCGAACGACTGGCCCGGATCTGCGCCGGCGGCGCGGTCATCAACTGCCTGGGGACCGACCTCTCTCACATCGAAGAGGCGACCGATTGTCAGCTCCGTCCGCCGCTCGTAGTCGAACACGTACAGCCCGATGACGAAGGCACCGACTTGTTCGGCGGGCACCTCGGCGAACAGGGCGCCCCGGTCGGCATCGCCGATCCCGGCCACGTCGATCACGAATCGTTCGGTGAAGGACAGCGCCACCCGCTCGGTCTCGCTGAACAGCGGCGACGTGGGCCACTCGGCCAGCGATGTCATCTTGTCGGCGGCGAGAGCGGGTGCGGCCTGAGGCCGGCGCTCGATGGCCCCGGGGTCTCGCAGCAACATGGCGATGCGGGCACGCGCCAGCTCGAGCAGTTCGGGGTCGGCCGAGCTCCACACGCTGGTGCTCAACGTAGTCAGGGCGAGCATTGCCTCAGGGGCCACGAGGGGCCTGGGGTCTGCGCCCGTTGTCAGGGTGATCCAGTCCATGACTCCAGTGTCTCAAAGTTGACGCCGCCGTACACGCCGCTCGAGAGGGCGGTCGACGGCTGGCCTGGTTGACAGCCATCCCTCCATTTCAATACAGTACGACTTGATTCTTAATATCGACCAACCCCCACGAGGTGACCATGCCCCAGCTCGAGCGCAAATGGTGGACGTTGATCGCCGTGTGCACGGCCATCTTCATGCTGTTGCTGGACATCACCGTGGTCAACGTGGCCCTTCCCGACATCCAGCGGTCACTGCACTCGTCGTTCAGCGACCTCCAGTGGGTGGTCGACGCCTACGCGCTGACCCTGGCCGCCTTCCTGCTCACCGCGGGAGTCATCGGTGACATGTTCGGGCGCCGGGAGGTCTTCGCCATCGGCCTGGGCGTCTTCTCGGTGGCCTCCCTGGTGTGCGGCCTGTCGACCAGCTCGTTGATGCTGAACCTGGCACGAGCCGTGCAGGGTGTCGGCGGGGCCATCATGTTCGCCACGTCGCTGGCCCTGATCGCCCAGGCCTTCCAGGGCAAGGACCGCGGGACGGCGTTCGGGATCTACGGCGCCGTGACCGGGGGGGCGGTCGCCGTGGGCCCGCTGGTCGGTGGGGCGATCACCAGCGCCATCGGATGGCGGTGGATCTTCTTCGTCAACGTGCCCATCGGGGTGATCGCCATCGTGGTCACCCTGGCCCGCATACAGGAATCCAAAGACCCCAACACCAAACGGATCGACTGGATCGGGTTCATCACCTTCTCGGCGTCGCTGTTCATGCTGGTGTTCGCGCTGGTTCGGGGCAACACCGCCGGATGGGGCAGCCCGGAGATCGTGGGCCTGCTCATCGGGACCGCCGTCCTCATGACCGCCTTCATCGTGGCCGAACTGAACCAGCGCGACCCCATGCTCGACCTCTCCTTGTTCCGGCGCCCGGCCATGATCGGCATCTCGGGTGCGGCGTTCGCGCTCTCCTCTTCGATCTTTGCCCTGTTCTTGTACCTGACCCTCTTCATCCAGGACGACCTGGGGTATGGACCGCTGGCCGCAGGGCTTCGCTTCCTCCCCCTCACTCTCTTGGCCTTCCTTGTGGCCCCGGTGGCCGGCAAGCTCACGGTCCGGTTCCAGGCCCGCTACATGCTGGGCGTCGGGCTGCTGTTGGTGGCCGCCGGTTGCCTGTTCATGGCCACCGTCCATGCCGACTCGCAGTGGACGGTCCTGTTGCCCGGGTTCATCCTCGCCGGCGCGGGCATCGGGATCATCAATCCGGTGCTGGCCTCCGCCGCGGTCGCCGTGGTGCCGCCCGAGCGGAGCGGCATGGCCTCGGGGATCAACTCGACGTTCCGACAGGTGGGCATCGCCACCGGCATCGCCGGGCTGGGCGCCGTGTTCCAGAGCGACATCAAGTCCAAGGTGACGGCATCCTTGCTGAGCACACCGTCGGGACAGCAGGTGGCGGCCCAGCACGGGGCCCAGCTGGGGCCGGCGTTGACCGCCGGTCAAGTCCAACAGACGGTGGCCGCTCTCCCCCACCACCAGGGACAGGCATTGAGCGCGGCGTACCACGTCGGCTTCGCCAGCTCGCTCAACCTGCTCATGGTGATCGGCGCGGCCATTGCCTTCGTCGGCGCGATGGGCTCCTTCCTCCTGGTGCGCCAGCGTGACTTCATCTCCGGCCACCAACCGGCGGCACCAGGAGGGGCCGACGCGGCACCGACCGTCCCGGCGGTGGCATGACCGCGCCGTCCTCGGGGTCCGTCCCCCCGCCGGTGGCGCCGTCCGCCGATCCCTCGCCCTCGCTGATCAGGGCTCCGGGCCGTCCTCGCGACCAGCGGGCCAGCCGGGCCATCACCGAGGCGGCCATTCGCCAACTGGACGACATCGGCTACGCAGCGATCTCGATGGAGAGCGTGGCCAGCGAAGCCGGGGTGGCGCGGGCCACCATCTACCGTCGATACCGGGACAAGGCCGACCTCGTCACCAGCGCCATCGCCGAGCACGCGGCGGAGATCCCGGCCCGACCGTCGGGCGACCCAAAGGCCGACCTCTGCCGATTCCTGGTTGAGTTCGACCGCCGGTTCGGAGCCTCGGGCGTGGGGGTGCTCGGTGCTCTGATGACCAATCGGGACGACGCCGACGCCCTGGAGCTGCACCGAGAGCGGGTGATCGCCCCCCGCCTGGCCTACGGGCGCCAGCTCCTCGAACAGGCTCGGGCCGACGGGGACCTGCGCCCTGACGCCGACATCGACCTCGCCTTCCAGATGCTGAGCGGTTCGGTGTTCCACCGCCGGGTGGCAGGGGTGGAGAGCGAGCCGGGCTGGGCGGAGCGGGCGGTGGACACCATCTGGCGGGGCATGGGAACCGGGTCGGTCACGGCCGGGCGCCGAGGTGCTCGGCAAAAAAATCCATGAGGCGGGTGCCGGCGTCGAGGGCCGCCGCCTCGTTGTAGTTCTCCGATCCGTCGCGGAAGAACCCGTGCCCGGCGTCGGGGTAGACGACGGTGTCCCGGTGATGGGCCTGGACCCGTTCGATCTGATCGGTGGGGATGTAGTCGTCGCTCCCCCCGAAGAAGAGCAGCGTGGGACACCGCGGCTCGGCCAGCTCATCGGCAATGCCGGCACCGTAGAAGCCCACGGCGGCATCGAAGCCGTTGCCCCAGACGGCCGTGTGGTAGGTCAGGCGGCCACCCATGCAAAAGCCGGTGACCCCGACCTTGGTGGCGCCCATGCTGCGCATGAGGCCGGCGGCCTGGTCGATGTCCCCTTGGGTCCGCTCGGGTTGGAGCGAACCGATCAGGGTGGCAAAGTCGGCGGCCTCGGTGCCCCCGGCCCGGAAGAAGAGGTCGGGGGCGATGGCCCCGTAGCCCTCTGCGGCCAAGCGCTGGCAGAACCGGAGGAGCTGGGGGGAGATGCCGTTGCCCTCGTGGATGACCACGACCCCGGGCCAGGGAGGATCGGCAGCGGGACGGGCGAAGAAGTAGGGCAGGTCGATATCGGGCATGGCGACACTCTTGCACTGCGACCGGCGGCCGCGCATGGGCTGACGATTGGCCGACGACTGGATGACGGGGGTTGACAACTGGTTGCGGTTGACACGTGGTTGCGCTATTCTGGGGTCATGAACGATGTCGCCGCCCTCACCCAGCTGCCCCCGGCCGAGGCGGCCACCAGGATCCTGGCCGGAGCCGACGCGTCATGGGCCCGTCGCTTCGCCGCCGAAGTGGACCGGCGAGAAGCGGCCAGCCGGCTCGAGCGCCTGACCAGTCGCTGGCAGATCTCAAACGCTGCGGCAGCGGAGATCTTCGGCGTGTCGCGTCAGGCCTTCTCCAAGTGGCTGGCCAACGGGCCGCCGCCGGATCGGGAAGGCCCGATCGCCGATCTGGACGCCGCCACCGAGCTGCTCGAGCGCTATCTCCGCGTAGATCGGATCCCTGCGGTGGTCCGCCGGGAGTCGCCCGCTCTCGGAGGGCTGTCCCTGTTGCAGCTGGCCCGGACGGGCGAGAGCGCCGAGGTCCTGAGCGCGGTGCGGACCATGTTCGACCTCCGTCGCGTCCAACCTTGACCGCCCCCATCGCCACTGTCCGACTCCCCGACCGCCATACCTGGCTGCGCGTCGCCGACGCCAGCTGGTCCCACCCGCTGGACCCGGCCTGGGCTTCCCGTCTCGGCGGCCGCTGGAACGCTCCCGATTCGTTCCCGGTCCTGTACCTCAACGAGGACCTCTACACTGCCCGAGCCCAGCTCCATGCCCTGTTGCGCGCATGGCCGGCCAATCCGGAGGACCTGCGGGACGACGCTCCGTTCGTCCTCGTCCTGGCCCGCCTTCCCCGTCGCCAAGACGTGGCCGATGCGCTCAGCGACGAAGGCCTCGAGTCGCTGGGACTGCCCGCCTCCTATCCCCTCGACGCTGGTGGGGATCCGATCTCCCACCAGCCCTGCCAGCTGATCGGAGCCAGTGTCCACGCGGCAGGCCTCCGGGGATTGTGGTGCCGCTCGGCGGCGACCGCCGATGGCAGCGGACACGAGCTGGCCTGGTTCCCGAGCGGTCCCGGTGCTCGTGCCCGGTCGTTGGGCGACGCCGTGCCCTTCACCACCTGGTGGTCGGCCGAGTCAGTGTCGAGCCTGGTCGACGACAGTGGGACGACGGCGCCCGGCTCAGCCGTCCCTTCGCTTTGATCCATCCGATGGTGATGGCCAACTCGGCTGCCGGGATCTCGAAGGGGACGGCGCGACCCGAGTGGGCCACCTCGCCCACGACCGGCACGGCGGTGCGAGGTCGAGTTTGGTCATGACTCGACTGTCGACCCAACCGTCGCGGGAGAGTCAAGGGCCCAGTTCGAACGGTGCGTCTCAGCCCGAGGAGTCGAGCCGGCGCGACGCCGGACTGCGGGCAAACGCGATCGCGGTGACCAGGACGAGGACGGCGACGAGGACCAGCGGCCACGTCGCCCGCTGGTGGAGGAAGAACGCCGCTCCGCTGACGGCACCGATCAGCATGGCGGCGACCGCTGACGTTCTCCGGGCCACCTTCGGATTGTTCCCCCCGGCCAACGAGGAGTCCGCGGCCAACCCGGTCAGCGTCATGGTGAGCACGGTGGTGGTCACGTCGGGTACGGCCAGGCGGCGAATGGTGGAGTTCCGCACACCCATGGCGAAGGCGAGAAGGACGATCACCGTATAGCGCACCCAACCCGATCCGATGACCCCATTTGCAGTTGAAGCCACAGCGGCGGCGGCGCCGGCAAAGACGCCCTCGGTCACCATGGCCACCAGCAGCCAGCGCCGTCGTGAGGCGACGTGGAGGGTGATGCGCCCGGCACACGCCGCGCCGACGAGGAACGAACCCAGTGAAGCCAAGCTGGCCGGGACCGAGAAGCCCGGCGCCCCCGCTGCGGCGAAGCCGAGGAGGACGACGTTCCCGGTCGTGTTGGCGGTGAAGACGTGTCCGAGGCCCAGATAGCTCACCGCGTCGACCATCCCGCTCACGACGGTGAGCACCGTCAGCGTGCCGAGCAGCACCGATGACTGCTCCGATCCTGTGGCCATGTCGACCCTCCTCGCTCCACCGCCCGCGTGGAGGCAGCACACTGCCTCCTCTGCAGTATTGCCCGTCAGGCCGGAGAGATCGGGCCCAACGCGTCAGGCCCGAGTGGTCAAGACTGCGCCGAAATAGGAGTGCAGCCAGTTGGTGGTGACTACGGAGCCGGCTCGAGGACGATGACCGGAATCTGGCGCTTCGTCTTCAGCTCGTACTCGGCGAATCCCGGCGCGGCGATCTTTTGGGCCGACCAGATCGTCTCGCGCTCTGCTCCCTCGGTGATGCGGCTCACGACGGGGACCGTGTCTGTACCCACCTCGACCGTGGTGTGGGGGTGGGCGACCAAGTTGTGGAACCAGTCCGGATTGGTGTCGGCGCCGCCCTTGGAGGCAAAGATGGCGAAGCGGCCATTGTCCAATGGTTGGTACACGAGGGGGTTGACCCGCTCGGTCCCCGACTTGGCCCCCGTGTGGTGCAGGAGAAGCACCGGAGCCCCTTCGAACGGGCCGCCGACCTTGCCCTTGTTGGCCCGGAACTCATCGATGATCTCGACATTGAAATCACTCACAGCACCACTTCCTCACTCATAGTTGGAGACGAAGACCGCTCACAACGGCACCACGGCATGCCGGATCACCAGGGCATGCCAAACACCACGGCATGCCAAACACCACGGCATGCCGATCACCACGGCATGCCGGCGCCTCCGTTGGGCCGAAGGATCTGTCCGGTCACAAAGCTGGCAGCGTCGGACACCAGGTACAAGATGGCGAAGGCGATGTCGGTGGGCATGCCCACCCGGGCCAGCGGGGCCATGTTCGATGCCCAGTCCACATAAGCCTGGTACCGAACGGGATCGACCTCACCGGACTCGCCGACGAAGTGTGCCCGGGAGAAGTTGGACAGGATCACCCCGGGCGCCAGTGCATTGGCCCGGATCCCATGGGGCGCACCCTCGGCAGCCAGAGTCTTGGTGAGCTGTGCCACCGCCGCCTTGGTCATGGCGTACGTGCTCATGGTGGGGGCCGGGCTGTCAATCGCCCCTGACGAGATGTTCACGATGTGCCCGGAGCCCTGCGGGATCATGGCCCGCATGGCGGCCTGACTGCCGTAGAACACACCCCGGAGGTTGATGTCGAACACCCTGTCGAATTCGTCGTCGGTGACGTCCACCACGGGCCCGTCGCTCCGAACACCGGCGATGTTGCCCATCACGTCGATCCGTCCGTGATCGGCCACCGCTCGGGAAACCAGTCCGTCGACGTCGGCACGCCGGGTGACGTCCATCTCCACCGCCACCGCCGTCCCGCCGCGGCTGGCGATCTCCTTGGCCGTCTCCTCCACCCCGGGGCCGTTGATGTCGCCGAGCACCACCGTGGCCCCCGCACCGGCGAAGACCAGTGCGGTGGCTTTGCCGATACCGCTGGCCGCGCCGGTCAGCACTGCCACCCGATCGGCCAGGCTGAACGCCTGAGCCGGTGTCACGTCGTCCGTCAATGCCTCCATAGCGACCCCCGTATGCTCCGCCGTTGCCCGCAGGCCGCGGCTCGTCTGGCGACCGTCTGACCAGATACTCGGCGGGGCGTCAATCCGTGCCCCAGGCCCGTGATCGCGCCCATCCTCGCGGTGAGCTGCGGGCACACCCGGCCTGTGCCGACGATGGCAGCGCTGACGGGACCAGCAAGGATCCGACGCCATAGGGACCGTGCGGATCGGACGGCGGCCGGCCGGACATACCATGGCGGCCGGCCGAGCGGGCCGATCCGGCCCGAGCAACGAAAGGAACCCATGGGACGTGTAGCAGGGAAGGTCGCCTTCATCACCGGGGTGGCGAGAGGCCAGGGTCGGAGTCACGCGCTGCGCCTGGCCGAGGAAGGTGCGGACATCATCGGCCTGGACCTGCTCGAGCCGGTGCCCACGGTGTCCTATGCCATGGGGACGCCCGACGACCTGACCGAGACGGTTCGTCTGGTCGAGCAGACCGGCCGGCGGATCATCGCCCGACAGGCCGACGTCAGGGACCGGGAATCCGTCGCCGCCGTCGTCGTCGAAGGAACCGAGACGTTCGGCCGCCTGGACATCGTCTCGGCCAATGCCGGCATTTGCCCGCCGCTGGCCGAACTGTGGGAGATCGAACCTGACCAGTGGGATGACGTGTTCGCCGTAAACGTGACCGGTGTCTTCAACACCGTCGCCGCCTGTGTCCCCCCGATGCTCGACTTCGGCAACGGAGGATCCATCGTCCTCACCAGTTCGGGCGCCGGCCTGAAGGGCATCCGCCACCTCGGTGGGTACAACGCCAGCAAGCACGCGGTGATCGGCATTGCCCTGACATTGGCCAACGAACTGGCCCGCCGGAACATCCGGGTCAACGCCCTTTGCCCGGCGACGGTGGGCACGCCCATGGTGACCGACAACCCCGACCAGTTCGCCTTCTTTCGGCCCGACCTGGAGAACCCGACCCTCGAAGACTGCCTTCCGGCTTTCCGGCGATCGGCGCCCATGGGCCACGAGTGGGTCGACGCCGTCGACATCTCCAACGCCCTCGTCTTCCTGGCCAGCGACGAGGCCCGCTACGTGACCGGCACCGTCCTGCCGGTCGATCAGGGATCATCCAACCGGCCCTAACCGAGCAGGCTCGCGTGGTCGCGGGTCATGCCGATGCTCGACGGCTCGACGTCCCTCGCCTACTGTACCGACACCGCCGGCTACGACGTGAAGCTCGGCACGAGGGAGGGGTTTGGGCATGAGCGGCAACGAGCCGCCGGAGCCGGACCCGGCCGACGGGGCAGGCTCGGTCCCACCAGGAGATCCGACCGCGGGAGCCGGTGGGCGCGGCGCCAGCACCGTCGTGGCGCCTCCAGTGGACCAGAAGCCAGGCACCATCGTCGCATGCGACAGGCCTGACGCTGGCCACACGGCGGACGACCACGGCGACCCGGCCGACCAACCTCTCAGGGATGCCATGCGAGCCCGCCTGCTCCGGCTGGACACGCTGCGCCCCGAGACCAAGCTGCTCTTGGGCGCCGTCGTGGCGGAGCTGCTGGTGGCGGCCGTCTTGGTGTTGGCCCGCAACACCCACCTGGCCAGCATCCAGGGCGACAACTTCGCCCATACCACGGCCACGATCCCGATCCTGGTGTTCGTGGCCAGCGTCGTCTTCTCCTCCGTGGCCTGGGGACTCATCCTGGCCGGGGCGTTTCGGGCCGACTGGGAGATCCGGCTCGCCGCCATCGGCATCTTCGCGTGGGCCATGTGGAGCGATCACAGCGTGCTCGACGGGGTGGCCACGGCGTATGTCATTGCCTGCTACCTCGTCATGGCCGTCATCGTCGTCATCGGGACGGTGTCCTGGTTTCCCGAGAGCGCCGGAGGTCACTGGGCCGTTCCCAACGCGGAGCCCAGCGGGCAATGGCGAACGCGCCGCCGACTGCTGCCTCCTCTCCTCATGGTGTGCGTCGGTGCCCTGTACCTGACTGCATGGCTGGCCAACCGGTCTGCCGGTCACGTCGACGTCTTCACGGACGGCGTGGCCCATCAGCTGGCCAACATCCAGTTCTTCCTCATCCCCCTCCTGGTGCTGGCAGGCTCCGAGTTCGGGAGCTGGTCCGACTTCATCGTCTCCCGGGCGGTCAGACGTATCCGATCGTCTACCCACGAGTGGCTGTTCGGTGGTCTGGTCCTCATTGGTTCCGGTCTGATCCTCTGGAACGGCCTGCGCTCATCCATGCCCAACAACGGAGGTGACGTGGCGCCGGAGCTGCTCCTCGCCACCGGGGTGGCCGCGGTGGTCGTAGTTCTCTTCCTCGTGGCCAAGCCGCGAGCCAGCTGGCCCCGCCACACCCCCTTTGTCGCACTCGCCGTCGTCGCCTTGGTCGACTCGACGGTGGGCTATATCACCGAGCAGCAGTTGGGCCATGCTGACCCGTTGCTCGATGACAAGGTCTACGGCGTCTCGGCCACCTTTTGGATCGTGGCCGCCATCGTGACCCTGAT
>DASXMT010000137.1:0-5645 GCA_036495505.1 Acidimicrobiales bacterium
GCCAGGATGGCCAAGGGTATCGACGCCGCCGGTTCGACGCAGGTGGCCGTCGAGTGGTGTTCATTGACCATGATGTCGAGCTCGAGCTCGTCGGCCAACGCGTACAGGTCGAAGTACTTCTGGTAGAGCTGATACCCGAGCTCTGGATCGTAAATCCTGTTGGGAAGGGTGACACGGGCTGACTCGAAGGTTTCTTCAGGCGGGATGTACGGGTACGGCATCTCCGTAAACACGTACGTGCGGAATTTGGTCACGCATTACCTCTACTCATCGAGGAATGAGCGGCCTGAGCGGTGGGGGGATTCTCGAGAAATGCAGCGATCGTATTGAAGAGCCGATCGGGCGCTTCCTCGTCGGCCCGATGCCCCACGCCATCCAGCGTGACCAACGTGGCGTTGTCACCGATCAACCGGACGAAATTCGAGTAGTAGTCGGGCTCGAGAATGAACCCGTCATGATCACCCTCGATAACCAGGGAAGGGACACGGATGCGGGCCAGGCGATGGGCCAGCTGCGGATTGTGCATGTACGGCTCCCAGGCATACCGGGCCACTGCCTCTTGGGCGATGGCCAGGTCCAGGAACTGTTCATCGGTGAAATCGGCGAGAGAGGGCACTACCGACGGGTCGGCGTAGAGTGCCGCGCTGACCTCGTCGGGGCGGCACGCGTACAGGTCGACAAAGGCCCGGTCTCGACTCCCGCCGGTCTTTATCCCGATCGGCGACACGAGCACGAGTGCAGCCATCCGACTTTGGTTCTTCGTCGCCATCTCTGCAGCGATCCAACCCCCCATCGAGACCCCGATCACCGTCGGTGCCTCGGCGAACTGGTCCAAGAGCTCCAGATACAGGTAGGCGATGTCGTCGAGTGTCCGGACATGACCCGGCCGGGGAGATCCCCAGGCCGGATGGTCGGGCGCGATGACGGTGAAACGGGTCGCCAGGTTCTCCACGAAGGCTCGATTGAAGATGAACCCGTCCTCACCGTGCAGGAGGAGGACCGGAGGACCCGACCCCATGCGCCGGACCTGAAGTTCGACGCCGAGGAGCTCGACGGTGAGCTCCTCTGCGCCGAACACGTCGGTATCTGCGTTGATTACCACGATTCGTGCTCCGATCCGTTGGTTGGGTCGGCCCCGGCGAGCACAGCTCGCATGGAGTCGCTGATTTCGGTCACTGCTCGGTCTGCGTCACTCAGCGTGCTGAAGTGTCTGAGAAAGCTGTGAACCTGCCCGGGATATCGGAGGAGGCAAACGTCCACACCGGCGGCAACGAGCCGAGACGAGTACTCCTCGGCTTCGTCACGAAGAGGGTCGCATTGGGGTACGGCGACGATGGCAGGGGGCAGGGCGCTCAGGTCGGTTGCGTACGATGGTGAGGCGAGGGGGTTCGACCACTGCCGCTGGTCGGGCACGTACTGGTGCCAATACCAGCGCATCTGGGGAGCCCCCAACACTGGTCCGTCGGCGAACTCCTGGTAGGAACGAGTGCTCATGCGCGAGTCGAGAGCCGGGTACATGAGCACCTGAAGCGAGAGACAGGGCCCCCCTGCATCTCGGCAACGAATGGCGGCCGCTGCAGCCAAGTTGCCACCGGCGCTCGTTCCACCGATGGCCACCGAGTTGGGTATGCCACCAAGAGATAGGGCGTGATCCGAGGCCCAGGCGACCGCCTCGACGCAATCATCGAGTCCCCGAGGGAACGGGTGCTCCGGCGCCAACCGGTAGTCGACACTCACCACGACGACACCGGCCCGGTTGGCGACCCGTCGGCAGAGCTCGTCATGCATCTCGAGGTTGCCGACGACCCACCCGCCCCCGTGGCAGTACACGAACGTTGCACACCGACCCGCTGCGAGAGGTCGGTAGACACGGACGGCAACCCCGGAGGGAAGGTGCAGATCCTGCACCTCTGCTACTTGCTCCCCGTGCTCGACCGCTTCTCGCGTCATACCCTCTCGAGCGGCGTCGAGATAGCGCCGCCCCGCCGTCTCGTCGGCCAACACCTCGGAGGGAAATGCCGACGAACCAGCCATGGCGTCGAGAAGGGCGATGACTTCGGGGTGCAGCGCCCCCAGGGCGGGTCCGTCTGTCGAGCTCGCCCCCACAGCCACGTTGCCCACCCCCAGGTATCCAGTACGTCTTTAGTACAAGACGTGTGTTTTGTCTGGAGTCAGTGTACCCTTGCTGCTGTGACGTGGCAAGGAAAATCAGAGGGAACATAAGGTCGGTGGCTGCTCCCGTACCGGCCGTCGAACGGGCCGACCGCATCCTCGCCGTGATGGCTGCTGCACCGCGCACCCGGTTCACCGCCGCCGAGCTGGCCTCGGCGCTCAACATCCATCGCTCCACCTGTTTTTCCCTCCTGTCATGCCTGACAGAACTGGACCTCGTGCATCGGGACCCGATCGGGAAGACCTACTGCCTCGGGCCTCGCCTGTTGCAACTCGGCGCCGCGGCCGCCGATCACTACTTGGGAATCGCCGACGCCCGGCGCGAGATGTACCAGCTGGCCCACGAGCTTGATGTCGGCGGCCTGATCTGTGCCTCGGTCGATGGCGACATGGTCATGCTCGACCGGGTGGGTAGTGACAACCCTGCCTTCTCGATGCCCTCGATTCACCAGGTTCGTGCGCCCCTGGCGCCACCACTCGGTGCCATCTTCGTGGCCTGGTCTCCTCCCGATGTCATCGAGGAGTGGATGGAACGGGCTCCGAGCACAGCCTCGGCGGCCAACATGGAGTCCTACCATCGCAGCGTGGCCGCAGTCAGGGCCAGAGGGTTCTCCATCGGCAGCGAGATCGAGGTGGAGCTTCAGCTCGAAGAGGTCTTGGGTCGACTCCGTCAGAACAGTCGTACCCAGCGCCTCGCCGCCGCCCTGGAGTTGGCCGATCTGGTGCGCCTGGGGCTAGCGGCTCCGGACAAAGATGCGTCTGGACCAGACCAGGCCATCGATCATCTCATCGGGCCGATCTTCGATCGGACAGGGCAGGTGTGCCTGACCATTACCATCTTCGGTCGCCCGGGTCAGATCCAAGGAGCCAACCTTGCCGACTACGCCGACCCTCTCGTCGCCGCATGTGCTCGGCTTACCGAACACATCGGCGATGCCGTTGACGGTGCGTCCATGATCGGTCGTCAGATGGCGAGCGGATAACCGCCGCTGACCTTCAGGGTCTCCCCGGTGACGAAGTTCGCCGCGTCGGAACAGAGATAGAGAACGGCGGACACCACGTCGTCGACCTGCCCGACTCGATGCACGAGCTGGCGGCGGGTGGTGAACTCGTCCACCAGGCTCTGGGGCAGATCGGCCACCGCGCTCTCCGTCGCCGTCAGGCCCGGGGCCACCGCGTTCACGCGAATATTGTCCGCCGAGAATTCGGAGGCCAAGGCGATGGTAAGTCCTCGTACCGCCAACTTCGAGACCCCATACGGGCTGACCGGCTGGTAGCCGGCGATGGACGAGATGTTGACAATGGAGCCACCGCCTCGTTGACGCATGCTCTCTCGACAGGCCATCGAACATCGCACGATCCCCAAGATGTTCACTTCGAAGACAGACCGTATCTCCTCGATGGTGAGCTGTCCGAAGGGTTGGTTGTACTTGGTCAGGTGTTTGCCGGCGTTGTTGATCAGAATGCCGACGTCCCCGACCCGTCGCACCACTTCTTCGACCGCGGCGACGACCTGATCGTCGTCGGCCACGTCGCAGGCCAGAGCCACCGAGCGCAATCCTTCTGCCTTCAGGGCTGTCGCCGTTCGGCCAGCCGCCTCGCCGTCGATATCAGCCAGGGCGACGGTCCATCCCTGCGCGGCCAGGGCCCGAGCGAACCCCCTGCCGAAACCGACGGCGCCACCGGTGATGAACGCGACCTTCACCGGAGCCACGTCGATCACGGTTTACCTGCCTCAGGAATGGCCTCGTCAACGGCCTGGGCCTCGCTCACCTCGGTCCCCAGGTAACGACTGAGGACCTCTCGCTTGGCCTCCCTGGCCGGGCCCTTCCAGGTGAGCTCGCCGCGCTGAAGAATGACGCAATGATCAGCGAACTCCAGGGCTCGGTGGGCGAATTGTTCGATGAGGATCACGGTGGTGCCCTCGTCCCGGGCCTGCTGGAGGTTCTCGAAGACACTGTCGACCAACATGGGGGCCAAGCCCAACGACGGTTCGTCGGCGATCACCAACTTGGGCTTCCCCACCAGGATGCGGGTAAGGGAGAGCATCTGCTGCTGTCCCCCAGAAAGCGTTCCCGCCCGTTGATTGCGGCGTTCGCCCAGGATGGGAAAGACCTCGTAGGCGTAGTCCACCCGTTCGTTCAACGAAGCACGCGACCCGCATCGGCGGAGGCAGATCCGCAGGTTGTCGGCCACCGACAGCCCGGGAAAGATCCCCCGCCCCTCGGGGATATAGGACAACCCCATGCGACTCACATCGTGCGCGGCCTTGTTCGTGATGTCGCGACCATTGAAGCGAATGTGTCCGTTCGACGAACGCACCAGTCCGGCGATCGTCTTTCCCAACGTGCTCTTGCCGGCCCCGTTCGAACCGAGCAGGGCTATGGCCTGACCCGGTTCCACTGAGAGCGACAGATTGAACAGCACCTGAGCCGGCCCGTAGCTGACCGACACATCGTCGATCTCGAGCATCGAAGTCATTGCACGGCCTCGGTTCCGATGTACGCGGCCTGAACCTTCGGGTCGTCCCTGATGACATCGGGAGGGCCACTGGCGATCATGGTGCCGAAGTCCAGAACATAGACCTTGTCAGCCAGTCCGAGCACCAGATCGACATCGTGCTCCACCAGGACTGCGGCGACACCACGATCCTCCCGGGCACGGGAGACGGCCGAAGCCAACAGGGCGGTCTCCTGGGCGTCGAGGCCGGAGGACGGCTCGTCGAGCAGTATGACCGACGGATCCCCGGCCAGCGCACGTCCGACCTCCAACCGACGCAACTGCCCGAGGGGCAGGCCAACCGCTTGACGCTCCGCGATGTCCTCGATGCCGAGGATGCGAAGAACCTCGTCGACCCGGGCCTCTTCGGTCCTGTCGCGCTTCCACCGGTTGGGCAGACCGATCAGGTCGGTCCAGATGCGCGATCGAGCGTACCGGACCCGGTGGGCCACAACCAGGTGGTCTCGAACCGTCAGCGTCGAGAACAACTCGGGGTGTTGAAAGGTTCGCGACAGTCCGCGCCGCGATCGGGCCTGAGGGCTCGATCGGGTGAAGTCCTCCCCGCCCATGAGAACGTGACCGGCGGCGGGTCGCCGTAGGCCGGACAGGACATCGAACAGGGTGCTCTTGCCGGCACCGTTGGGTCCGATGAGGCCAATGATCGATGCCGGAGGAACGTGTATTTCGACGTCGGCAAGGGCCACGACGCCACCGAACCGGACGGTGACGGCCGAGCACTCGATGACCGGTGGCCGGACATCGGGGTCGCCCGGACGAAGGATGGGCAAGGACGCCTGGGTCATCTCACCGGCCCGCTTCTTGTGCTCCAGAGGAAGCCGCGACCGGCTGTGCGGTCATCGGTGGAACAGACGCGGCGTCGCCGTGCCCTCGAACCAAGCGGCGCGAGAGGGACCGGAGCTGACGACCCGTCTCTGATACGAACCCGCTGGGGTCGCGGGCCACACCCAACGCAG
>DASXMT010000138.1:0-8366 GCA_036495505.1 Acidimicrobiales bacterium
CGAGCACGGCCAACCAGTCGCCGGAGCCGATTCGGCCCCGGTCGACCAGCCCGATCCACCCGGTGAGATGCGGGATCCAGAACCCGGCGGCTTCGGCGTCGGTGAGCCCGTCGGGTACGGCGAAGGCCGACTCCGCCCACACCAGGCACTCCTCGGCGAAGGAACCGCTTCCCTCGGTGAAGGCGGTCACGCACATGATCCGGGTGCCGATGGGCAGGTCGACCCCCTCGCCCACAGCAGTGACGGTGCCGGTGGCCTCCTGGCCGGGGGTGAACGGCAGCGGGGGCGTCAGCGGGTACGTGCCGCGGCACATGAACAAGTCGGGCAGCCCGATGCCCGCAGCCGTCACCCGGATCCGGGCCTGACCCGGCCTCGGCTCGGGCACGTCCACCTCGACCAGATTGAGAACGTCGGCCGGCTCACCGGTCCCGTTCACCTGCCAGGCCTCCATCCGTTGTGTCATGTCGCTTCTCCTCTGTCGATGAGGGTGGTGGCGCTGGCCAGCAGCAGGTCGGCCTGGGCGCCGAAGTGCTCGTGGACGGGCTTGCTCGACAGGCCGTGCAGGAACTTGGCGTAGCTGCCCTCGAGCACGACGGCCAGCTTCCAGCGGGCGAACACGTCGTACCATGCGATCGACGTGGTGTCGCGGCCCGAGCCGGCGCCGTAGCGCTCGACCAGGGTGCGGCGGTCCGGAAGTTGTCCGACGTCGAACCTCGGCTCTCTGGCCATACCCAGGCGCATGGTGCCCTCTGGTCCCGGGTGGAAGATGAGCGCCCAGGCCAGGTCGACGATCGGATCGCCGATGGCCGCCATCTCCCAGTCCACGACGGCGAGCAGGTGCGGCGGCGCCGCCGGCGCGAACAGCACGTTGTCGAGCTTGTAGTCGCCGTGGCACAGGGCGTTGGGCTGGTCGGCCGGTCGGTGGGCCTCGAGCCAGTCGGCGACGTGGTGGGCGGCCGGGAGCTCCCGACCGCCGTAGGAGCCGAGCTGGTTGAGCCAGCGTGCCTGCTGCCGCGAGAGGTAGTCGCCGCCGTGGGCCAGGTCGCCGAGGCCGCAGGCGTCCCAGTCGACAGCGTGGATGGCCACCAGGGCGTCGACCAGCTCCTCGAGCGCCCGGCCGTGCGTCTCGGGTGCCGCCGCCCAGGCCGAGGGCACGGCCTGCACAATCGGCCGTCCCTCGATGCGCTCCATCACGTAGAACGGCGCCCCGAAGACCTCCGGGTCGTCGCACGCCACCACCGGTCTTGCGATGGGCACCGGTTCGTCCTTGATGGCGTCGAGGATGTGGAACTCGCGCAGCACGTCGTGGGCGGTGGCCGAGCTGGCGTGCTGTGGCGCCCGTCGCAGCACCCACCGGGCGGCCCCGCGGTCGACGGCGAAGACCTCGCAGGAGCCGCCCCCCACCATCGGGGTGACGTCGATCGGCACGCGGCCGCCCACGGCGCGGTCGAGGTAGTGCTCGAGGCGCTCCTCGGTCACGTGACTCCGGCGAGGGTGCGCAGCTCGGCCCATTTCGCCTCGGCTGCTGGACGCCGGCTGGGGAGGTGCTCGCTCGGCCACCCCTCCACCGGCGAGTAGCCCTTCAAGAGGCTGCGGGCCAGGACCGACTTGTGGAGTTCGTCCGGGCCGTCGCCGATGGGGCCGAAGCGGGTCGACCGGTACCATGACTCCACTGGGAGGTCACTGGAGTAGCCGAGAGCGCCGCACACCTGGATGGTGCGGTCCAGCACGGCGAGCACGACCTTGGACACGTGGGCCTTGATCATCCCGAGGTCGGCGCGCACCGGGGCGGCCCCGTACTTGTCCATCTTCCACGCCGTCTGGAAGGTGAGCAACCGGGCCGACTGGATCTCCATGTGCGACAGGGCGATGTAGTCCTGAATCATCTGGTGCTGCCCGAGGAGCTGGCCGTGCGAGCGCCGCGAGACAGCCCGCTCGCACATGATGTCGAGGGCCCGCTGCGCCTGGCCGAGCCAGCGCATGGCGTGGTGGATGCGACCCCCGCCCAGCCGCTGCTGGGCCAGGACGAACCCCTCGCCCGGTTGCCCGATCAGGTGGTCGGCGGGCACGCGGCAGTCGCTAAAGACGATCTCGGCGTGATTCCCCGTCCGCCCGTAGGCGACGTCGGGGTGCGCCATGGTGCCGATGTCGCGCACGATCTCCATACCCGGCGTCCCGGTGGGGACGACGAACACCGAGGCGTGGCGGTGGGGCCGGCCCTCGGGGTTGGTCTCGGCGAACACGAGCACGATGTCGGCCACCGAGGCGTTGGTGATGAACCACTTGTGCCCGTCGATCACCCACTCGTCGCCGTCCTTCACGGCGGTGGTGCCGATGACGGTCGGGTCGGCGCCGGCGAAGAAGGGCTCGGTCAGGGCGAAGGCGCTGGAGATCTCGCCGCGCAGGTTCGGGAAGAGCCAGCGCTCCTTTTGGGCGTCGGTGGCCCCGTGGGCCAGCAGCTCCATGTTCCCGCTGTCCGGTGCCTGCACCCCGAAGATGGTCATCGACATCATGCAGCGGCCGATGATCTCCGACATCAGGGCCAGTTTGAGCTGGCCCAGGCCCTCGCCCCCGAGCTTCGGGTCCAGGAAGGCGCCCCACAAGCCCCGGGCCTTGACCTGGTCCTGAAGGTGGCGCTTGACCACCTTCCACTCGTCCGCCGGGAGCTGGTCGAAGATGGGCTCGAGCGGGATCAGCTCACGGTCGATGAAGGCCCGCATCCAGGCCAGCTGCTTCTCGAACTCCGGCTCGGTCTCGAAGTCCCACGCCATACCCTGCTCCGGTCTCTCCCGAGATTACGATGTAATCTCTGTGTGACAGTAGTACAGGCAACGGGGTGGAGGCAGGCATGGAGCTCACTGACGGTTCGGTCGCCGTCGTTACCGGCGGCGCGAGCGGAATCGGCGCCGCCCTCGGCCACGCCTTCGCCGCCGCCGGGTGCTCGGTCGTGCTGGCCGACGTCGACGCTGCCGCCCTCGACTCCGTGGCCGCCGCCATCGAGGGGGAGGTCCTCACCGTCGTCACCGACGTGAGCGTCGCCGCCGATGTGGAGGACCTGGCCGAGGCCGCCTTCGCTCGGTTCGGTGCCGTCCACGTCCTGTGCAACAACGCCGGGGTGTCGACGTTCAACCCGGTCGTGGCCCAGACGCTCGATGACTGGCGCTGGGTGCTGGGCGTGAACCTGTGGGGCGTCGTCCACGGCGTGCAGTCCTTTCTCCCCAGGCTCTTGGCCCAGGGGCAGCCGGCCCACATCGTGAACACGTCCTCCCTGGCCGGCTTGGCCAGCGGCCTGCCGTCGCTCGGCCCCTACAACGTCTCCAAGGTGGGCGTGGTCGCCCTCAGCGAGACGCTGCGCATGGAGTTGGCGATGGGGGGCGCCACCGTCGGCGTGAGCGTGCTGTGCCCGGGGACCACCCCCACCGGGATCCTCGACTGCGAGCGCAACCGGCCGACCGTGCTCGGCCGCGAAGCGCGCGTGCACGAAGGTGACGCCATGCGCGACGCCGTGCGGTCCGGCTTCGACGGTCCCGGTGCCCGCACTGCCGCCGAGGTGGCCGACGATGTGCTCGACGCGGTGCGGGACGACCGGTTCTGGATCATCACCAGCGGCGAGATGCGCGATCTGGTGTCGACCCGGTTCCACGAGATCGACGGCGCCACCCCGACGGGCTGACGAACTGGCCACCGATCCGTAAAACGGGACGTGACCGCCAAAGACGAAACAGCCTTCATTTCCCGACAGCCACGGGTGCCACCCCGGGCGAGCTCGTGGGCCGCCGCAGAAGAGCCCTCGGGTCCCGGGTAGATTGTCCTGGTGGCTGAGCGTTACTGGTTGGAGACGTTGGGCTGTCCGAAGAACCAGGTCGACTCGGAGAAGCTGTCCGGCACCCTGAGCGAGGGCGGCTACCAGCCGGCTGCCTCGCCCGAGGAGGCCGACCTGGTCGTGGTCAATACCTGCGCCTTTATCGAGGCGGCGCGGCAAGAGTCGATCGACACCATTCTCTCGCTCGACGACGCCCGCCGAACCGGCTCCCGCCTGGTGGTGACCGGTTGCATGGCCGAACGCTACGGCGACGAGCTTGCCGCCTCCCTGCCCGAGGTGGACCTTGTGGCCCCATTCGGGGTGCAGCTGGCCCCTCGGGTCGCACCGAGCGCCGTCCCCCTCCAGGACCGACCGGTAGGCACACCGGTTGCCCTGACCAAAAAGGCCATGGCGCCATCGTTCGATCTGCTCAACCTGCCCCGGCCGCCGGCCAGCGCCCCGTGGGCCTACATCAAGGTGGCCGAGGGCTGTGACCGCAATTGCGGGTTCTGCGCCATCCCAACGTTTCGAGGCAAGCAGCGCTCCCGGCCCCACGAGGCCATCCTGATCGAGGCCGACCAGCTCGGTGCCAGGGACGGCGTCCTGCGCGAGATCGTGTTGGTGGCTCAGGATCTGGCCTCCTACGGACTCGACCGTTCCTCTGGATCCTCGGTGCCCCGCCCAGGAGGCCCCGCCGTGGGTGCCAACCGCCCCATCGTGGACCTGGTGCGGGCCGTGGCCGAGCGGGTCGAGCGCACTCGGCTGTTGTATCTGTACCCCTCGAGCCTGGACGATTCGCTGATCGAGGCCATCCTGTCCACCGGGGTGCCCTACTTCGACCTGTCGTTGCAGCACGTGTCCCGTCCCTTGCTCAAGCGCATGCGTCGATGGGGGGAGGGTCAGCGCTTCTTGGACCGCATCGGCGACATCCGCAGCGCCGAGCCCACGTCCGCCTTCCGGTCCTCGTTCATCGTCGGCTATCCGGGCGAGACCGAGGCCGACCACGATGAGCTGTTGGCCTGGCTGAGCGAGGCCCAGCTGGACTGGGTGGGGTTCTTCCCCTTCAGCAGAGAGGACGGCACGTTCGCCGCCGATCTCTCCGACCAGGTCCCCGAGGAGCTGATGGCCGAGCGGCTCCGCGAGTGCGCCGAGCTCCAGGACTCGATCACCGCCCAGCGGCGGGACGCGCTCATCGGCGATGTGGTCGAGGTCCTGGTCGACACCGTAGGCGAGGGACGGACCTATCGGGAGGCGCCGGAGATCGACGGGATCATCTCGGTTCCCGACCACCTCGATCCGGGCACTGTGGTCCAGATGGTGGTCACCGGAGCGGACGGCCCCGATCTGATCGCCGAGCCCACCGGTCCCGACCAACATGGCCGCACCGCCCTCGTCGTCAGCAGCGGGGCACGGTGATGAGCGACAGCTCCCTCACCCCCCAGACCCCGGCCGTTCCGCTGTCCTCACCCCCTTCGGCCCCACGCCGACCATCCGAGGTCCGCACGTACACGTTCGGACCCTCCGCCTTGATGACGCCGGCCAACGGCATCACCGTCTTGCGCCTGTTGGCCACACCGTTGCTCATCGCATTGATCATGCTGTGGGGGGCCAGCTGGGTCACCCTGGTGATCTGGGGTGTCCTGTCCCTGACCGACGGCATCGACGGCTGGGTGGCCCGCCGCCAGGGGGCGACCCGGTCGGGTGCCTTCCTCGACCCCCTGGCCGACAAGGTGGTGGTGCTGGGAGCACTCATCGCCCTCGTAGCCAACGGCACGATCTGGTGGGTTCCCGTCGCCATCATCGCCGTCCGGGAGATCGGGATGAGCGTCTACCGGTCCGTCGTCGGCCGAAGCGGGGTGTCCATCCCCGCCCGCCAGTCGGCCAAGATCAAGACGTTGATCCAGGACGTGGCCATTGGCCTCTGCCTGATCCCCTGGTTGGCGCCCCACCACGCCGTGCTGGACGTGGCCATCTGGGTGGCTACGGCGCTCACCGTGTTCACCGGGGCCCAGTACTACCTCGACGGTCGCCGTGCCGATCCGGCGTCCGGCGTGCAGGGGAGCTGAGCTGCGATGAGGATCGAGGTCGTGGCGGTGGGCACCGAGCTGCTGCTCGGCCAGATCGCCGACACCAACTCCGCCTGGCTGGGTGAGCACCTGGCCGCCGCCGGGATCGCCTCTCACTTCCACCAGGCCGTGGGGGACAATCACGATCGCATCGTGCTGGCCTTCCGGACGGCCCTGGCCCGGAGTGATGGAGTGATCGTGTGCGGTGGGCTCGGACCCACCCAGGACGACATCACCCGCGACGCCATCGCCGAAGTGATGAACGTGTCCATGCATCGGGACGAGTCGGTGGTCGAGGCGGTGAGGCGCATGTTTGCCGCCCGGGGACGCGCCATGTCCCAGTCCAACCTTCGACAGGCCGACGTGCCCGACGGAGCCACGATCATCCCGCAGACCAAGGGCACCGCACCGGGCCTGATCTGCCCGCTCGGGCACAAGGTCCTCTATGCCGTCCCCGGCGTGCCCTACGAGATGGCCGACATGTTCGAGCGGGGCATCCTGCCCGACCTCCGCCGGCGCATGGCCGAGAACGGCGAGGAGTCCGGGGTCATCGTCAGTCGGGTGATCAGGACGTGGGGGATGAGCGAGTCCGGGCTGGGCGAGGCCCTGCAGGGCCGGATCGACGAGCTCGACGCCTCGACCGGGACGTCCACAGCCACCATCGCCTTTCTGGCCAGTGGGATCGAGGGGATCAAGGTGCGGATCACCGTGCGCGGGGAGGACCTGGCCGCGGCGGCGTTGCTGCTCGATGACGAGGAGCAGAAGATCCGGCAGATCCTGGCCGAAGTGGCCGGTGACGTTGTCTTCGGTGTCGACGACGAGGCCATCGAGGATGCCGTGGCTCATGCCTTGGGCGGTCTGACGTTGGGAGTGGCCGAGTCCCTCACCGGGGGGTTGGTGGCGTCCCGTTTGGTGAATGTGGTCGGAGCCAGCACCTGGTTCCGGGGCGCCGTTGTCTCGTACGCATCCGACGTCAAGTACGACGTCCTGGGAGTGCCCGAGGGACCGGTCGTGTCCGCAGAGGCGGCTCAGGCCATGGCCGAAGGGGCACGACGCGTGCTCGGGTCCGACGTAGGACTGGCCACCACCGGGGTGGCCGGCCCCGATTCCCAAGACGGGCAGTCGCCGGGGACGGTGTACGTGGGACTGGCCCTACCCGGTCAGCCCGCCGAGGCCGTGGCGTTGACGGTGCCCGGTGATCGGGACCGGATCCGTCAGTACGCCACCATCTCGGCCCTGGACCTCCTCCGGCGGCGATTGGCCGCCCGCTAGCCTCGAGCGGGCCTCGTCACCCGGTCGAGGCGGCCTTATGACCTGGTCGTTACCTGGCCGAGGCGGCTTTCGCCGGCGCGGTGGCCGAAGTCGCGGTGGTCGGTCAGCTGGGGAGTGCGGTAGCCGGACCCGGGGCCGTGGTGACGGCGATGCCCGAGGGGACCAGCTCTTCCCAGGTATTGCCGGGCTGGAGGGTGATGGGTGTGCCGTTGGTCGCGGTCAGGGTGGGCGGTTGCGTGAGCGACGTGCGGTTCCATGTGCCGGTGATGGCCGCCCCGTTGCGCAGCACCACCAGGGGACCGCTGCCTGTGTTGGGGACCTGGACCTCGAGACCCCCCTCGCTGTTCTCGACCCACGGGCCGTTGCTGGTCTGGACGGTCATGATGACCACGTTGTTGGCCGCGCTCTGTGAGCCGTCGATCAGCGTGTCCGGGCCGGTGGCATAGGACCGGAGGTAGTTGTCGGCGGCCGGGTTCCAGGTCCAGGTCACGTCGGAGGTGTCCGAGAAGGGGATGTGCGCGCTCCCACCCGACCCGGCCATCGAGCCGGCCGGCGGGGCGGCGGCGTAGGTGAAGATCGGTGCCGGTGGGGTGGTGTCGGCGGGGTCGAGCGCCCACAGCGTTGCCGTGTTGGCGAACGTGCTGTAGGGGGCGGAGCGGCCGGGCTGCTGGATGACGGCCGACGCGGCGGCTCCGGACAAAAGGTTCTCGTCGGTGAGGGGGGCCGCCTGCAGGAGGGCGATGACAGGGTCGATGCCGCCGGCGTGGACGAACAGGGGCTTGGAGAGCTGGGACATGATGCCCACGTCGGGCTGCCGGGCGGAGCGAAGGTCGCCGACCAGAGCGGGGCTCTGGCACTGGAACACGGCAACCAGACGGGTGATGCCTCCCTCGACTGGCTCCTCGAAGACGACGTCGGCCTGGTTGAGTCCGGCCGACGGTCGGTCGTTGGGGTAGTTGCCGATCTTCACCCCCAGCGCCGGCCGGGCGGGAACCGCTCCTCCCGGCGCCGGTGTACCGGTGAGGGGGCACGTGGGCGCCGGCGCCGTGGTGGTCGGTGGGACCGCAGTGATCGGCGCCACGGTGACTGGGGGCTTGCTGGCGCTGCTCGGTGAGCTCCCCGAGGTGACCAACAGGGCCACCACGGCGCCCACGATGAGCACGCCTACCCCGCCGAGGGCGTAGAACCAAGCAGACGGAGAGCCCTTTTGTTGCCGGAGCTCTTTG
>DASXMT010000139.1:0-11713 GCA_036495505.1 Acidimicrobiales bacterium
GGTCGATGGACGCTTGAAAAAGCGGCGCATGCCAATCAGGGTACGAGCCGTTCCTGAAGATTGGATGACGACCGGGGGCAACTCGTTGAGCTTTGGCTCAGTCGGCGGCGAGGCCTGAGTTGTCGGCAAAGCAGTCGCTCCATTCCACGACATTGCCGGCGCGGATGGCGGTGATCCTGGCGATGGCGTCGCTGTCGGTGGTCATCGACCCCCCTGGGAGTCGGACGCTGCTTCGCCAATCGGAAGTTCCGCACAACAGCACGCCGGATCGCCGCAGGTGGCCAGGCGCACGCCGCGGTCCACAAAGCACCCGCATTCGGCACAGCGGATCTCCATGTCTGACGGCGTAGGGTGGTTGCTGGCACCTGGATTGGGGTCAAGGCCTGCGCTCCCCGACGTGGATGAGCGCGGTATTGTTGCCGTTTCCGGCAGCCGCCGCCCTCCCCACCGTCGGGTGCAAGAGGCTGGCCTATGGCGCAATGAGGGCGAACATGGACGAAGCAGGAGGAGTGGTCACCGCGGCCGAATGCAAGGACGGCCCCGAGAACGCAGACGGCACTGAGAACGCAGATGCCACTGAGAACGCAGATGGCACTGAGAACCACGGACACGTCCTTCATCTGCCGTCGGTTGGCGCCTTCGCCCGCCATGCCATTCCCTCCATCATCGAAGGAGCGCTGGGCCCCGCGGTGGTTTTCTACGCCCTCCTCACGCTGACCGGGTTCCGCGGGGCGTTGATCGGGGGAGCGGCGTGGTCCTGCCTGGCCGTCGGCCGCCGACTGGCCAAACGGGAACGCCTACCCGCACTGTTGATGCTCGGCCTCGTCCTGCTCGCCGCGCGTACCCTCATCGCCTACTCGACCGGCAGCGCCTTCGTCTACTTCCTCCAGCCCACGATCGGAACCTTCCTCGTCGGATTGCTGTTTGCCGTGACTGCCCTCGCCAGGCGGCCGCTCATCGAGCGCCTGGCCTACGAGTTCTGTCCGCTCGACGTCGAAGTGATGTCGAAACCGTTCATCCGACAGTTCTTCTTGCGGCTCTCGGTCCTCTGGTCTGTGGTGATGACCCTCAACGCCGGCCTGGTGCTCACCTTGCTGCTGGAGTCGTCCTTGCGGGCCTTCGTCGTCGAGCGGACGGTTGTCTCCTATGGCCTCACCATCGGGGGAATCGTGCTGTCCACCATCTGGTTCGTTCGGGTCATGCGCAGAGCCGGCATCCCCGTGCGCTTCGGCGGTGGGCGTCGGGTGATCTCAACTGACGCCGCTGCGTCCTGACCACCGCCTCTCGGCCCCGCTGGTCCTGGCGGTCTCGTTCGCTTCCGGCGCCGTCCCCTTCTCCGGATTGGCCGCCCGGCTCGTCGCCGGCGTCGACCTACGTGATCGGGGTTCGGGGACCGTGTCGGGCAGCGGGCTCTATGACGTCGCCGGGTTCGGACCGCTGGCCCTGGCCGGCAGCCTGGACGTTGCCAAGGGTGCCCTCGGTCCCTGGCTCGCCGGTCCTCGACGCCCTGTGCTGAGGGCTCTGGCCGCCGGTGCCGGGGTGGCCGGGCACAACTGGTCGCCGCTCCTCGGCTGGGCCGGCGGGCGGGGGATTTCCCCCGGCCTTGGTGCCACGCTGGCGGCCGCACCGGAGGGCGCCGCCCTCCTCGTCGGCGGCCTGGCTGGCGGGCGGTTGCTTCACCAGACCGGATTCGGGTCCCTGGTTGCGCTGGTGGGGTTGGTCCCCCTGCTCATTCACCGACGGGGTTGGCGGGGCGGCCTCGTGGCGATCTGCATATCCGGTCCGATGCTCGCCAAGCGGCTGGTCGGGAACGCCATCCCGAGGGGAGACCATCCCGCTCGAGTGCTGGTTGCCCGGCTGCTCTTCGATCGGGATCCCGTCGCAGGGGCCGGCGACGCACCGCAGTCGAGGGCCGCCTGAGGGCGGGGCTCACCTGCAGATCCGAGCTGGTGCTAGCGGCAGGTCGAAGTTAGCCCGTTGCGGTATCAGGCACCGAGGTTCGGAGAGGAGTCACCAGCCAGTCGACCGCCTCGAGCACCGCGCCCTGCCCGCCTCTGTCGAGACCGTGTCCCATGCCCTCCACCACCTGCAGCCGGTTTGACGCTGCACCCGACCCGTGAAGGCGATGGGCGTGTGACGATGCCAGGAGCCGGTCGTTGGCGCCGTGTACCACCACCACGGGGATCCCGATTCGGTTCATGGCGGACTCGGGGGTCTCCCCGGGCCACCAGCCCTTCCGGATGCGGACCCCGAGCCATCGTCCTGCGGCCCAACGCCCGATGGCGCTGCGGGTCAGCACCACGTTGAGGAGGCCGATAGCGCTCAGGCGCATCCGCCATCTCGAGGGTGCGCTCACCAAGACGGCACCGACGACCGCCGGGTTCTGAGCCTCGGATTCAGCCAGGTAGGCGATGACGGCGATGGCGCCCATCGACACCCCCACGATCACCATGGGGAGCGCAGCGCTGGCCACGGCGGAGACGACGCAGGCGACGTCGAGGTGTTCGGTGCTCCCCACCCCGCTCCGACCTTCCGACTGGCCGTGTCCGCGAGCGTCGTAGGTCACCACATCGAACTGAGCGGCGAAGAGCTGGTCAGCCATGGCGCGAACGTCGACATTGTCACGTCCGGCGGCAAATCCATGCACGACCACGATGACGGCGGAGGCACCCTCGCGGTGGCTCGAGTGCCGGGCCTGGAGTTGGACTCCATCCGAGGTGACCAGGGTCATCTCCTCCTGATGACCGTCCACTACATCGTTGTTGTCCACAGCCGGAATCGTAATCCCACTCGGTCCGAGGGGCGTGGTCGGCCCGAAGAGGGTGCGGGGTTGGCCGCCGGTATCAGGATCGCAGGTCATCGGCCAATACACCGCAGTCGTTCGGCGGGTGGCGGCCCGGGATAGTCCGGGAGTACGCGGCCAAGGCCAGGGACGGGACCTGCCAGGCGGAGGCCGATGCCGAGATGAGGCTATCCAGGTCACGAAGTTCGCCGCTGCCGGATGGCACCTGGCCATCGAGGGCGGAGGCGATGATCCCGTCAGTGGACGGATTCCCGATGAGCCCACCATGGAATGCGGGCACCACCACCGCCGGAAACGGGAGGGTCAGGTGTGTGGGGGCGGCGGTGGCGTCGGCCAGCGGCAGAAGCGCCACCTGATGCACGCCTGGTGAGGGGCAGGCCAGTACCTGTTGCAAGAGGGGCGCGAGTTGATCAACCGACTTCAGGAACGGGCTGTTGGGATCGAGGTCGATAGGAGCCACCGACCGGTAGGCCCCGCTCAACAGCTGTAGCGCGTCGCGGGACGGAAGGCCCACTCCGGTGGCGGACGTGCCGGCCGGGTAGGACACGCGACCGGGCGCCAGCAGCGGGCTGGCCATCACGACGGTTCCGACCGGGGGGTTGGGATCGGCGACCAGGTAGGTCTTGGCCATGAGCGCCCCCTCGCTCTCGGCCACGATGTCGACCGGTCGACCGGTGGCGTTGTGCAGTGCGGCCACCTGGACGGCCATCTTGGCGTCGAGCGCGCTCAGGGGCTGCACGGTGTCCGCGCCGGTATAGGGAAGGGGTTGGCCCGAAGCTCGAAGACCGAGGTAGGAGAACCGTTGCTCAAAGAAGGGGCCCGGCACCGGATGCTCGGGCTCGCCCGCCCAGTGCGAGCCGTACCCGCTCACTACCAGCACCGCCCTATCGCCCGGCGCGGGCGGCCGATAGGGGGCTTGGGCTCCGTTCCCGGTTCTCTGAGTGCTCGCGCCGGTGAAGCCGGTCACGCTTCCCAGCGCGACGACGGCGGCCATGGCCACCAGGGCCAGTGGCACCGCCGGCACCGCCCGGTGAACATGTCTCGGCTCGACCACCGCACCGACCATTCCCACCCACGCCCTGGCGTTGAAGACCCCCGAAGCGGCCGCCACCAGATAGGCGGCCCAGCGCGGGGCGTAGGCGATGGCGGCAGCCGCCACCGTCATGGCCAGGAAGCTGGCCGCCACCCACCCCACCGCGTGCAGGGGAATAACCCGCTTCCACCACCCACCGGTGACGGCGATGGGATGGACGACGAGGGCGACGCCGAGGGCCAGGGGCACTGCGGCAATGAACAGCCATGACACCGGGACCACCGCCAGCCCGAAGAGAAGGACCACGCTGGGGGCCAGGAAGATGGCGGCCACCAGGGTGGCGGCAACCCCTCGGGCCAAGAGTCTCCCCATGGGGGGTGGCGGGGTCGTCCGCGGCCAGGCCAGTCTCACGCAGACGGCCGTGAGTGCTCCCCGACCGACGAGGACGGCGGCGGCCAGGGCGCCGAAGGTGGGCCACGAGCTGGTGTACACGCTCAGCCATCGCAAGTCGTGGAACACCCCGAAAGGGGCCACCGCACTGGCCTGAGGGGCCAGGCTCGGGCTGGAGCCGGGTGTAAGGACGAAGACCAGGGCGGTCTCCAGTACCGGCAAACCCACGCAGACCGCCACCAGGACCCAGCGCACAGGCGCCAGCTTCTGCCACAATGCCGGCGCCGCAGTGACGACGCGGGGCACGTGAACGCCGGCAACCGCGGTGCGCTCCGGCCACCGGGTGGTGACGGCCAAGGTTACGAGGCCTTTTGCGCGTCCCACGTCGGCCGCGCCTCCTGGTCGCATCCGCCACACGGGATCGGCTCTGGGATCAGACCGACCTGCTCTTCGGTCGTCCGCCGGCCGTGGAAGGCCCACGGATGGGCGCGGCTCACCCGACCCCGGCGCTGCATGAGGTCGAAGCCCGCCCAGACGGCCCAGCCCACCGGCACCAGCCCCCAGAAGCTCACGATCCGGTACAAGATCACCGCGGCCAGGGCGGCTTGAGGATCAACACCGTAGGCGGTCAGCAACCCGGCCAGGCTGCCTTCCACCACCACCAGGCCACCCGGGGTGATGGGCAAGGTGGCGGCGATCTGGGTGATCCCGTAGATGACGAAGATCCCCCGCCACGGGACGTCGATATGCAGGGCCAAAAGGGCGCATACCAGGACGGCACAGTCGTAGAGCCAGTTCAACATGGCGAGGCCGAGCACCTCGGCCCACCGCAACGGGCTCAGGTGCACGGCATCCAGGTTCCTGACGAGCGAACGCACCCATTTGAGCACCCAGTGGCCGCCCGGCAGTTTCTTGTCCACCAGGGCTGCCATCCGGGTCTCGGTCACCTGCACCGGTCGCCATCGTCGCATCAGGCCGGCCGCCAACCCGACTACCGGGATGGCAGCGAGGCCGAAAGCCGCCCAGCGCAGATTGGCCACCGGGCCCCGGCTGCCCGCCACCTCGATACCCAACGCGACCACCAGGAACAGGGCGAAGCTGGAGAAGGCGCCGGCCACCAGAAACACCCATACCCGGAGGAAACGGCCAACCCCCCGGCGGCGCAGCTGGCCAAAGGCCCAGGCCGCCGCCCACGCCACCCCTCCGGGGAGCGTGCCGGCAATGGCATTGCCGGCCACGGTGATCTCGACCATGGTCCGCAGGGGCAGGTTCACGCCCCCGGCCCGGAGCAGCCACCGCTGCATTCGGGCGAAGACCACCATGGAGGCAGCCTCGAAGAGCACCGCCAAGCCGAGCAGGCGCCAATCAACCCGACTCAGGAGGTCTGCCGCCTGCCGCAGTTCATTACCGCGCTGGGCGAGGAACCACGCTGCCGCACCGAAGAGCACCAGCAGCACCGTGCGGCGAGCCCAGGCCCACTGCCGCTTCCGCTTCTTGGCCGCAACCTCGTCTCGGTCCGGCTCGGGTGGCCCCGTGTCGGGCTGCTGGAGGGCGCCCCCACCGGTGGGCGCCGGCTGGGTGGTCGCGCCCCCGACCGATGCCGCCCCGGCGAGCGCTTGTCTCGTTGGATCCGGCGGCTCAGTGCGCCATAGCACCGTCAGGGGCCTCCCACCACCAGGCCAGGCCGACCAAGCCCGGTCCGGTATGGGCGATCATCACCGAGCTGAACGGCGCTTCGAAGAGCACGGCGTCAGGGGTGGCCTCCATGACCAGCGCCCGAAGCCTCGCCGCCGATTCCGCGGCTTCGGCTTCCATGACGGCGGCCCGGAGGGTCGTACCGGGTCGGTCCGGCCGCGATTGGGTCATGGCGCCGACCATCCGCACGAGGGCGGCGCGTTCGCTACGGGCCGGACGTCGGGGGCGGACCCCACCCCTGGCGAACTCGAACATGGCCTGCACGCCGAGGGACCGCCCCGCCCAGGCAGCCGCCTGGGGTACCCGGCCCGAGCGAGCCAGGTGGTCGAGGTTGTCGAGCGAGGCGATCAGGCGCACGTGACCGGCTACGTGTCTCGCCCTCGCGGTCACTTCGTCGAACGACGATCCCCTCGATGCCAACTCGGCGGCGGCCAGGACCACCAGCCCCTGACCTCCGGCCGCGGTGCCGGTATCGACCACTCGGACCTCGGCGTCGTCGACGTAGCCGGCAGCGGTACGGGCCACCTCGTAGCTGGCGCTCATCGAGGACGACACGGTCAGCACCAGGACCTGCCCGGTCGAATCGTCATCCTCGCTGGCTGCCGCCACGGCCTTGAGGAACCCCCCCGGAGTAGGGGCGGAGGTGCTCACCTTGTCGCGCCGAGAACGAGCCACTACCTCCTCGGGGTCGAGCTCACCGTCGGTATAGACCAGCCCCCCGAGCACCAGGGTCATCGGGGCCACCACGATACCGAGCCGTTCTGGGGCCCCAGTGGGCAACGACGCTGCCGAGTCGGTGACCACGGAGACCGTCACGGCACCACCTCACGTCCTGGATCCGGCGTTACGGGCATACCTGCCCTTTCTTTACGTACCGAAGTCGGTCCACACCTAAACATCACGGGTGGCACCGGCGTCTCCCTGGGTGTACGGGTCTTCCCGGTGTACGGATCTTCACGCCACGGCACCGCCGTAGTCGGCCTCTGGTTCCGGCAACCGCTTGTGCTCGAGCCATTCCGTGCCCATTGCGTAGGCCTCGTCGATAAGCCGGCGGGTCTGGCTGAAGTCGAAGATCGAGAGTTGGGCCGCCACCGCCGGCACCGGCATCACGTGGACGGCAGTGTCGGCCTCCACCCCTTCGAGGGCCAGCCGGATCGCCGGTCGCGACGCCATCGCCATGCCCCGTTGTAGCATCACCAGGGCATTCGAGCCGAGGACGGGGATGTGCTCGGGCAGGGTGGGGAGGACGTGGATGGTCGAGGCGCCGAGGGCGTGGGCTTCCAACAGGGGGGTGTTGGCCACCACGCCCCCGTCCACCAGGAGCCGTCCGTCGACGGCGACAGGAGGGAATATGCCCGGGATCGCCGAACTGGCCAGGAGGGCGTCGATCACGCTGCCCTCGGAAAGGACCATGACGTCGGAGGTGGCCAGGTCGGTGGCCACCACTCGCAGCGGCATGGGTGCGTCTTCGAGATCGGCGAAACCGAGCCGCGCCCGCTCGATGAGGTTCCGAACCCCGAGGGACCCGAAGAGGAACTGGCGGTGGCCGAGGACCCCACGGACCAAGCCGGGGACGTTCAGGCGGAAGACGTCTCGGCGGTTCACCGTCATCCAGAGCTCGGCCAACTCCTCGACACCGGCCAGATCGGCGTGCCCGGCCAGGAAGGCACCATTGAGGGCCCCGATCGAGGTTCCCACCACCGCATCGGGCCGGATCCCGGCCTCCAGCAAGGCGTAGAGCATGCCCACCTGGACGGCGCCCAGGTTGCCGCCTCCTGCTAACGCGAAGACGGTTCCATCGGATGTCGCTGTTCTGGGCCGCACGGCTCGCCCCTTTCTCCCCGCCTCCAATACTTGGAAACGAAACCTCGCTGCGTCCTATTCCGCCGGGTGCCACGAGCCATCGGTTCGAAGATGCCGGACGGAGACCGTCAACTCCTGGGAGCGGATCCAAAGTACATACGGGACTTGTATAAGTGAATGATATACTTCTTCCCATGTCGCCTGGTCCCCGAAACCGACAAGTTCGTCCAGAGCGCCTCGAGCTTCGGCTGGAGGCGGCGATCGAGAAGCTGATCACAGTGCTTCGAACCTCGGCGCAGCCGGAAAGCATGAGCCTGACGACCGCGGCCACGCTGCGAACCCTCGTCGAAGAGGGCTCCTACCGCCTCACCGAGCTGGCAGAACTGAGCGGTGTGACCCAACCGGGAATGACTCAGCTCGTCCAGCGGCTCGAGCGGGCCGGCGTAGTCGAGCGGCGATCTGACCCGGCCGACGGTCGGGTCGCGATGATCTGCGCCACGCCGGCCGGGCGGGAGGCGGTGGCTCGGTTGAGGTCGAAACGCACCGAGCAACTTCGGGTCTTACTGCAGGGAATATCCGAAGAGGATCACAGACTGATCGACGCGGCCATTCCGGCCATGACTCGCCTCTCGACTTCGACCCAGGACAATCCGATGAACAGTCAGCAGGCAGACACGTGAGCGATGTGAGCGCTTCCGGGCGCTTACCTGTCCCGACTGCGGGCCCTGCAGTTTGGTTACGAGAAAAGAAGAACCGAATGAAGCTCGGGCACCGCCGCGCCCGACGCCGCAGATGAGGAAGGAATCACGATGGTAACTGACTACGCAGTGAAACCGGTGAGCAGCGACCCGGCTCCGACGTCCGAACGCGGGCGCCTCTACCGCTTCCTTTTCGTCCACGAGATCGATCAGTATCCGAAGGCGGCCAAACGGACCGGTTACCTGGCCCTGGCCGTGCTCGCCACCATCGTCCTCTACTACACGTACTACACCCAGACCGGGGTCACCCCGAACATCCTCCGAACGTTCCACATGTCCTTCAGCTTCTACGTCGGCATCGTGATCGTGTCCAACCTCATCGGCGCGTTCGCCTCCCTCACGGCCAGCAAGACCGACCGGTTGGGCCGGGCCAACGTCGTCATCTACGGTCTCCTCATCGTCGGGCTGCTGGTGGCCGTCGGGGTGCCGAACGTGTCCACCGAGTGGGGATTCGCCATCGTCATCTCGGGCATCGGTTTGGTGGAAGGGGCGATCCTGGTGGCGACGCCGGCGCTGGTGCGCGACTTCAGTCCTCAGCTGGGACGGGCATCGGCCCTGGGATTCTGGACGGTCGGACCTGTGGCCGGCAGCCTGATCACCAGCATCGTCGCCACCCACACCCTCACCCATTTCGGCGACTGGCAGAGCCAGTTCATCATCTCCGGGGTCAGCGCCCTGGTGGTGTTCGTCATGTGCCTGTTCTTGATGAAGGACCTGTCGCCACGGTTGCGGGACCATTTGATGGTTTCGACCCGGGACCGCCTCCTGGTCGAGGCCAAGACTCGGGGCCTGCCCGAAGCCGACGTAGCGGCCGCAACCAGGAAACCCTGGTCGCAGATCTTCCGGTGGGACCTGATTGGGTCATCGGTCGGTATTTCGTTGTTCTTGTTGATCTACTTCGCCGCGGCGGGTTTCTTCACCGTCTTCTACTCCACCACCTTCCGGAACCCCGGCGGCTCCAACTTCTCGGTCACCCAGGCCAACGGGCTCAATGTGTGGTTCTGGGGGGCGGACGCCGTCGCCCTGATCGTGTTCGGCGTCCTCTCGGACAAGCTCCGGGTCCGGAAGCCCTTCATGCTGGTGGGTGCCCTCGGTGCCATCGCCCTCCTGATCGTCTTTTTGCTGCAGGCCGGTCATCCCAACACCGGCTACTACACGGTGGTGGTGATCGAGGTCTTCCTGGCCCTCTTCCTGTCGGTCGCCTATGCCCCGTGGATGGCCGCCTACACCGAGACGGTGGAGGCCAAGAACCCGGCGTTGGTGGGCACCGGCCTGGCCCTGTGGGGGTGGATCCTCCGGCTGGTGGTGGGTATCTCGTTCATCTTCCTGCCCATCGTGATCAACAGCGTCAACCCGGTGGTCGACAACCAGCCGCTGGCCACCGTCCAGATCCCGGGTACCCACACCAATGCCCAGCAGTTCCAGCTCCAACATCCGAAGTCGGTGGCCTTCGCCCAGTCGCACGCCAGCCTGTTGAAGGTACTCAATGAGCCCCAGAACGCCCCCACCGTCACCGCCCTGGCGGCCAACCCGTCGGCGGCCAACATCGCCGCCGCCGAGCGGGCACTGGGGCCCAAGGTCTTCAGCGAACTGGTCAACAACCAGACCCAGTTGAAGACCCTGGTACTCCCGTACACCGCCCAGTTGAACTACCTGTCCGCCCACCAGGCCCAGCTCACCGCCTTGCAGAACGGGGTCAACGCATCGCCCCGGCAGTGGCAGCACTGGTTCTGGGTGTCGATCGGGGGCATGGCCCTCTTCATCCCCACCATCTTCCTCATCAAAGGCCGGTGGAGTCCGGCTCGGGCCAAGCGCGACCTCGAGGCACACGGCGAAGAGGTGGAAAGGGCGCTCCAGGATCTGGTCAATTGAAGGGTGTCATCCGAGACATCGGTTCGGACCTATTTTCGCCGTAGTGGTGCGACTGCGACTGGGGCTGCGACCGTCGGCTGCGACCGTATCCCGGAGTGCCGTCGTCGAGCAGTGGCACCGGTCACGAGCGAGCTGCCTCGGATTCCATGGTGCTGGAGGTACGAAGTAGTTTCGAGGCTACTTGGCTTTGCCACATCCAAGTCGTACCCTGGACGCCGTGAGTGACCATCCCTCCGGCGCCGTGTCAAGACGGAACCAGAGGTGTCCGTTCCGTCTTGCCGCCCCCTTTTGCCGTCTTGCCGCCCCCTTTTGATGGCCAAGCCCTCTGGCACCGGTCAGCCTGCTTGGATGGATCCTGAGCTGGCCACGCTGACCAACGACAGATTCAGCAACCCTGCGTGGCTGTATGAGCGCAAACTCGATGGGGAACGGTGCTTGGCCTACCGAACGGGTGATCAGTTGCGGCTCATGACCCGGAACCAAAAGCAGGTCAACAGCACCTATCCGGAACTGGCCGCGACACTACGGGCGCAGGACTGCGCGGACTTCGTGGTCGACGGTGAGGTGGTGGCGTTCGAAGGGACGGCCACCAGCTTCAGCAAGTTGCAGCAGCGGCTCGGGGTGCACAGTCCCGACGCGGGCCTCGTGGCGGCCGTCCCGGTGTTCTTCTATGTGTTCGACGTGTTGTGGGCGGAGGGCCGGGATGTGCGGCCTCTTCCCCTGCGCCGGCGCAAGCAGCTGCTGCGTCGGATTCTGTCGTTTGAAAGCCCGATCCGGTACGTGTCATACCGAACGCAGAATGGCGAGGCGTACTATGCCCGCGCCTGCGCCATCGGGTGGGAAGGACTGGTGGTAAAGCGCGGGGACGCCCCCTACCGGTCCGGTCGGTCGCGGGACTGGCTCAAATTCAAGTGCCAGACCAACCAGGAGTTCGTCATCGGCGGCTACACGGATCCCAAGGGATCGCGGACCGGATTCGGCGCCCTTTTGCTCGGCTACTACGACCGCCACGGCGAACTCATCTACGCCGGAAAGGTCGGCACCGGTTTCGATGACGCCACCCTGGCCAGTCTCGCCCGGACGTTGTCCAGCCTGGAACGCGCAGAGCCCCCGTTCGACCGGGGCCCGGTGCCGCGGGCGGGTGTGCACTGGGTTGAGCCGCAGCTCGTCGGGCAGGTGGCATTCAGTGAGTGGACCAACGCAGGGCAGCTTCGCCATCCGCGGTTTGAAGGCCTGCGACGGGACAAGGACCCAACCAATGTGGTCCGAGAGACGCCCACATGAATCCATTGGGATGACAACGCGACGAGCAGTCATGAACCAGGCATCTCCAAATTTGTGAGCGGGATCTCAAGCCGT
>DASXMT010000140.1:0-4075 GCA_036495505.1 Acidimicrobiales bacterium
GGCTTCGGTCGCGCCCAGTGGATCGACCATCAGCGTGGCCGTACAGATACCCAACGAGCGACCGTCAGCGGTGGGCATGCTCACCGCACCTCGACGTCGGCCTTGAGGCCGGCCGGCTTGCGTGGCCAGCCTTCGGATGCCATACGACCTTCGGATGCCATACGATCGCCCGTCGACTTACCGGCCATGTCCATCCCCTCTGTCTCTTTTCGTTTGGCGACGAGGTTCCCCCCGATAGGTGCCGAATGACCAGCGATTGCCCTCGATGTCCCGGACGGCAAAGTCGCGAGAGCCGTAGTCGGTCTCGTGGAGGCCGGTAGTGATCTCGGCGCCCGCTTTGACGGCGCGGTCGTGGAGGCCGTCAGGATCGTCGGTGACCACGTAACCCCCGAACGTCCCCGGCCGGAGGGGCCAGGCGTCTTCGTCGGTCTCTCGAGCAGAGCCGAGCATGATGCCTCCGCCCAGGGGCCAGGACAGCTGGGCGTGGTCGACCTGGTCACCGTCGCCGTAGACGACTGTCTCTTCGAAGCCGAAGGCATCGCAGAGGAACGAGATCAAGGCTCGAGCATCGCGAGCTCGAAGGGTGGGCCAGACCTGCGGTGGAGGTGGGTCAGTTTCCATGTCGGCTCCCGTGTCGGTTTCCATATGGCCATCATGACGCCGCCTCTGTCGGGCTGGCTTGAACAATTGGGAACTCGTCGGCAAGCCATTGGCTCGGCGATAAGCCGGTGAACTCGCGGAACTCCCGGGCAAGGTGGGCCTGATCGGCATAACCGTTGGAGGCGGCCAGCTCGGCCAGCGCCAAAGGCGTGCCGTTACCTCGTTGCTGCAGGATCCGCCGGGACCGGTCGAAGCGGGCAACACGGGCTGCGGTCTTCGGGGTGAAGCCGATCTCGGCTGTCATCTGGGCCCGGAGGTGCCGAGGGCTCCACCCGACGGATCGAGCGGCCCGCTCGATGGGCACCATCCCTCCCGAACCTACGATCACGCGCCACGCCTCAGTCAGCTCCGGCCGCCAGGCAACATCGTGGTCCAGGATGGCGCCGAGCCACTGGTCGAGGATGAAGAAGCGCTCCGTCCACGATCCCGTCGACAGCAGCTTGTCCCGCACGACCCGAACAGATGGACCAATGACGTCTTCGGCATGGGCATCGATACCGGCGAGCGACCCGGCCGGGACGCCCAGCAGGGCTCGGGCGCCGAGAGGAGTCAGGGATAGCTGGATCCCGGACTGGAACCCATGGTGCACGATA
The DNA here is from genome assembly GCA_036495505.1 of Acidimicrobiales bacterium. Lineage (GTDB taxonomy): Bacteria > Actinomycetota > Acidimicrobiia > Acidimicrobiales > RAAP-2 > DASXMT01. The sequence continues at coordinate 1,254 of DASXMT010000140.1, forward strand.
TGCACGGGAACGCTGTGGAGGCCCCCGACCAGTGCGTCGTAGCGGCGCACGCTTGCCTCTTCACCGTCCGGCCCAGCCAGCATCAGCGGATCATCGAGCGTGACGATCATTGTGACGTAGGGCGACGGGAGTCCCCGATGCCTGGCCGGGGCGATCCCCTCCTGGCGATAACCGGCGTACGACGAGACGTACCGACGAAGAGCAGGACCCGGGATACCTGAAACCGACTCGTCCACCATACAATTGTGACACGGATGGGCAGCTTGGTCGCGTGGCAACTCGGCACACGGATGGGCAGCTTGGTCGCGTGGCAACTCGCCACGTGGCGGCGGACGCACAGCGTGACCCCACGGTGACGATTCCAGAAACTCGACGCCATCTGCAGTATGGTCGGCTCGCGGTTGGATCTAGATCGACCCGTCCCAAGCGCGAAGGCGGATTCTCACATGACCGCAGCTCCTCCCCCGAATCAGGGAGCTCCTCTCCCGGACCAGACTGGGATCACCGTCCAAACCAAGGTGTTCCCCCTGGCATTTCTGCTCCTGTTGTTCAAGACCACCGTCACGATCGACGGCGTCCCCGTCGTCATCAAGTGGGGTGAGCACTTCTTTCCCGCCGCCCCGGGCACGCACGAGGTGCGGGTGTCGTTCAAGTACATCTTCGGCGACATGGGCGAGAATCACGTGACGGTGCAGGTTGGCCCCGGCCAGACCCCACGGGTCAGCTACCGCTCGCCCTTCATCGTCTTCTCGAAGGGCAAGATCGCAGTCGCGGCATGACCGGTAACCAGTCCCGGCGATGAGCGTCGAGCTCGTACTGCTGGGAACCGGCAACCCGTTGCCCGACCCATCCCGTGCCGGCGCGGCGTCGCTCGTGCGAGCAGGCGGCAAGGCCTTCCTCATCGACGCCGGGCGAGCGGTGTGCATGCGCATGGCCGCAGCCGGCGTGCTCCCCGTCATGCTCGAGGCCGTCCTGCTCACCCACCTCCACAGTGACCACATCAGTGATCTGGGCGACGTCCTGACCACCCAGTGGATCATGAGCCCGGAGCCGCGCCCGCTTCCCCTGTTCGGCCCGACCGGCACCCAAGGGGTGGTCGACGGCATCAGTGCCATGCTCGCACCGGACATCTTCTACCGACGGGCCCACCACGACGACCTCGACTGGGATCCCCGCTTCGAGGTGGCCGAGATCGGACCCGGCCTCGTATCCGACGACGGCACGGTGCGGATCACCGCGGCCGCCACCGATCACCGCCCGGTGGAGCCCACATTCGCCTATCGCATCGAGCACGACGGGGAATCCATTGTCCTGGCCGGTGACACCGTGCCCTGTGCCGGACTCGATGAGATCTGCGCCGGCGCCGACATCTACGTCCAGACGGTGCTCCGTGACGATCTGGTCAACCTGGTTCCTGTCCAGCGCTTCCGGGACACGATCGACTATCACTCGACCGTCGAGCAGGCTGCTCGCACCGCCGCTCGAGCGGGCGTGGGGACGCTGGTGCTCACCCACCAGGTCCCTTCTCCGGCCCCCGGTTCCGCCGACGAATGGTCCCGCATCGCCAGTCGGCACTTCGACGGGCGGATCGTCTTTGGAGAAGACCTGGTTCGGGTCTCGGCCTCCTCGGAATGACCGCCCACCGGCCAGCGACCCACCGGCGGGCGATCCACCGGCGAGCGACCCACCGGCGGGCGACCTAGCAACGGGCGATCTCCAGATGAACCGATCTACCGATCAGACAATGATCATGAGGCAATGAGCAACGTCTTGCCGATGACCTCTCGCCCTTCGATGGCGGCATGGGCCTCTGACGCGGCGCGCAAGGGTCGCATCTGACCGATGCGCGGAATGAGCCTGCCCGCCGCTCCATCCGCGAGGGCCAGCGCGGTGAGGCGCCTGCCCTCGGTTGGATCGAACTGGACCTCTTGGATGCCGAACATGGTCACCTGATGTCGATTCGGTTCCTCCGGATCGACGGCGGCAAACCCGCCACCGGGGGCGCCATAGCCCAGGAATCGCCCTCCACGACGAACGACCTCGAACGCTTCCCGGCCCAACTGGCCTCCAGCCCCGTCGAATACCACGTCGAAGCCGGTACCGTCGGTCATCTCGAGAGCGCGCTTGGCCCAGCCCGCTTCGGAGTAATCGACAACCAGGCCCGCGCCGGCGTTGTGGGCTGCTTCCAGCTTGCGCCCACCGCGGGCTGCTCCGACAACGCGGGCGCCGGCCAGGCGAGCGAGCTCCACGGCCAGAATACCGAGACCGCCATCCGCCGCCGTGACCAGGACGGTCTCACCCGATTCGATCCCGGCCACATCGAGCAACTTGAGTGCCGTTCGGCCGTCGTGCTGTAGCGCCGCAGCCTCCTCGAGGCCTAGTCCATCTGGGACGGGAACCAGCGACTCGGCCAGGACCGCAGCCTGTTCGGCGTAACCACCTCGGCCACCGGTATCGGCGATCACCGGCCTCCCCACCCAGCCTGCGTCGACATCGACGCCGGCAGAGACCACCCGCCCGGCCACCCCCGCACCGGGAACGTAGGGCGGCTGTATCGGGAACCAGCCCGAGGCGTGACCGCCTCGGATCTGCGTATCGAGAAAGAGGATGGGGACGACGGCCACATCGATGACCACCTGACCGGGCTCAGCCACCAGGTTCGGCACTTCCCGAGGGACCAGGACCTCGGGTCCGCCGAATGCCGCCACTTCTACGATCAACATGATCTTCGCTCCTCGTCCAATTCGACGCCCACACTGAGCCCGCCCGCCACCAACCACGGGCTCTCGGTAAGTCGCAGCGCCACTGTAAATGTTCAAGTG
>DASXMT010000141.1:0-10574 GCA_036495505.1 Acidimicrobiales bacterium
CGACGATGACAGACCATCCTGCGTCGACCAGGCCGGCGGCCAACGCCGCTCCCAGACCCCGGGATGCTCCGGTAACGATTGCCGTGGCCATGAGCCCCACCTCCTGGTGATCTCCGACACAGAGATCGCATCCACATTAAATGAAGGAGAAGCAATCTTTATTCCGACTTATGGATATTCCGAGGTCGCGGCCCTTGTCCTCGCCCGGTGTTCTTTGTAACTATTGGGGTTCATGAGGTTGGTGAGGTTTATGAGGTCATCGACAGCGACAACGTGGCCGACAAGGCATCGCATGTGGCTCTCGGGCGTGGCCTGTGGTCTCGTCGGCGCGCTGGCCACCGTCGGCCTCATGGTAGGAACCCCCGCCCGGGCCACGTCGGTGCAGGTCGCGCCAGGTCAGACGTTGGGAGGGATCGCCGCGACCTATGGCACCACTGTTTCCGCTCTGGCTGCCGCCAACGGCATGGTCAACCCGAACCTGGTGTTGGCCGGCGCAACGCTGCTGATCCCCTCGGGACCAGACGCACCCACTGTGGCGACCACCCAGCCGACCACGATCGTGGTGGCCCCCGGTAACAGCCTGTCGTCCATCGCCGTTCAGTACGGGACCACGGTCGCCGCGCTGGTCCAGCTCAATGGGATCACGGATCCGGACTACGTCGAGGCCGGATCCCAGTTGATAGTCGATTCGTCCACCCCTGCCACAGGAGCGGCCAGCACGGCATCGACCACGTCGGGCGCATCGACCGGTGGGGGCCTGCCCGCCCAGGTGCTGGCTCATCCGGACCGTGTGCAGCTCCAACCGGTGTTCCACCAGTGGGCGGGTGCGTTCGGGGTGCCGGTAAGCCTGCTCGAGGCCATGTGCTGGTGGGAGTCGGGTTGGCAGGCCGACGTGGTGTCCAGCACCGGCGCCGTCGGTATCTGCCAGCTCGAGCCGCAGACCGTGAGCATTCTCCGCATCCGGATTGGCGACCCGACCCTCGACGCCACCGTCCCCGCTGACAACATCGAGATGTCAGCTGCGTTGCTCCACGACCTGTTGGTGGAGACCGGCGGCAGCGAGAGCCTGGCCCTCGCCTCGTACTACCAGGGGTTCGCGTCGGTGACCCAGAGCGGGATGTTCGCGTCGACGGCGCAGTACGTGCAGGGCATCTTGTCCTCGATGGCGGGCTTCTCCTAAGCCATCATCCGCACCGCCGGCGGGGTCCAGTCGCCGTCGAGGACCGAGCGGCCCGGCCCATAGGCCCGAAATACCAGGCAAAACCGGCCTTCGGGCGCCGGCAACCAGTTGAGCACCCCTTCGTCATCGGGCCGCTCATGCTGGAGCACGAGGGTCATGGCCCCTCTTTGGTCGGTGTGGAGCCATGGTGTGCGGTCCCCGACCGAATAGCGGTCGATGCGCTTCTCGGCCAGGTCGCAATCGAGGCCATACATGGTGAGCGACCAGAACTGGCCCGCATCGGAGAGCTCGGCCGGATGGAACTGGAGCTCATAGCGACGAGAACCATCCAGGGCTGCCCCGCCGACGTGCTGGTATGTCGTGGAGAAGATGTTCTCCTCCATCTCCGTGGCAACCAGGCCCATCTGGGTGACCAGTGCCGGTAGCGCAGCGTCCTCCCCGGCTCGGCCTTCGGAGATCGGAGGGATTTCCCATGTGGTCAACTGGCGGAAGCCGGTCTGATCCGACACGCCGCCGGCAGTGCTGGCCCGGACCGTGGTGTTCGTTCCGGTCGATCCGGCTATGTCCTTTTGCACATCACGCACTGGATTCCACATCGGCCCTCCTGGGGGGTTGAGGAAACTTAGTCGAGTGTATAACTCCTTCGGTCAGGATAAAGAGTTGAAGAGAGTTAGTCAAGTGGATAAGATGATTGTGTCGTCAATGAGTGAGGAATAGCCGATGTTGTCTGGAACCGGCCCGAAACGAGCAGCAGTTGGCCGGCAGGAGCCCCCTCAGCCCTCGCTCGCCCCGCCCCTGGATCGCCCCACGGTTTCGACCTGACATGGCCTTCGTCGATCGAACCGAGCGCGGGGACGACGAGAACGCTGAGCAGGGAACGGTCCCCGTCGATGGCCCGGGGACCGACGCCCACCGGTCCTACGACAGAGCGGCTACCGAGGCCGCTCTCATCGAGGCGGCGACGCAGCTGTTCGATCGGCGCAATCCGGGATCAGTGTCGGTCCGGGAGATCGCCAGGCTGGCGGGGGTCAACCACGGGCTGGTCCATCACTACTTCGGGTCGAAGCAGGCCCTGGTCCAGGCGGTGCTCGACGACCTGTCCAGCAAGGCCAGGACTTCACTGGCTGCCGGAACGGCGATGGACCAGGACAGCCCGGTGCTCACCTATACCAGGATCCTGGGACGGGTCATGCTGGAGGAGTCGGACCTGACGCCCCTGCCCGCCAACCATCCCATCTTGGTGCAGCTGGCGTCACTGGCTCGAGACGTCGGCGGACTGGACGAACGGTCGGCCAGGATCCGGGCCAGCCAGGGGGCGGCGTTGGCCATGGGCTGGCTGCTCTTCGAGCCGCTCCTCATCGAGTCGAGCGGGCTTCAGGACGAGGATCCCGCGTTCCTTCGTGACCAGCTGAGGGTGATGATGGCCCACATGGCCGTGCCCATCACCGAGGAAGGCTGAGCCGGGGAAGCGGGCCGCTCATCCGGCCTCAACCCGGTGGGAAGAGCGGCGCTAGCTGGGCGGCGGTCGGTTCACTGCAGCAGAACCAGGGCTCGGTAAGACGGGCCCGCTGTTCGGGACGGGGCCCACTCGACATGGCGCCCGCCGGCGACGAACGGGCTGTCGAGCGCTCCGAACGATCTCGGATCAGCCCATCGATCTCCCGGAACGTCTCGGCCCCGTCCTGATCGACCCGTGCTTCGACCAGAGCAGCCAGCTCCCGTTGCAGGTGATCGACCGAGGGGTCGGGGTGGGTCCAGGTCCAACCCAGGCGATCGGGGTCGTACGATCCGAGGTGGGGAGTCATCTCGGCTCGGTCGAGCAGCAATGAGCCCTCGGGCAACAAGAGCCGCACGGTGTACTGCACCGGATCGACATTGGGTACGAGATCGTGGTCGACGACGAAGTCGACCAGGTCTACCAAATCCTGGATCGTCGTCCAGGGGGTGAAGGGCAGCCATGACGGGCGAACCTCGATGCCATGGTGCCGAAGGAGCACGATCGCGGCTGACGCGTCAGCCACGGTGTGGCCCTTGTCGAGGGATGCGAGCGTGGTGTTGTTGACCGACTCGAAGGCGGACACCACGAACGTGCAGCCGGCATCGGCCAGGCCGGGGAGAGCTTCGGGATGCCTGAGGATGTGCTCCACCTTGGTGGTGCAATCGAAGGTCAGGTGGGGATGTCGTTCGTGCACGGCGGCCACGACCCGACGGGCGTGGAGCGGGGCGTTGAGGAAGTCGGGATCGGCGAACGACACGTGCCCGGCGCCAGCCGCCACCAACTGGTCGACGTCGGCCACCACTGCGGCCACGTCCACGGGCCTCACCCGGCCGTCGTAGATGACCGGCACCGGGCAGTGCCGGCAGCGATGGGAACAGCCCCGGCTGGCCTCGACCGAGCCGACCAGCCGCTCCTCACCGTTGACGGCCAACCGTGTGTACCGGTCGAGGGGTGGGAGCAGATGGCGTGACGGCACCCGCGCTCCGACCCGGGTCAGCTGGACGGTTGGGCCGGAATCGTCGCCCGCCGCCCAGGCCAGCAGGCCGGGTTCGTACTCCCCGGCGATGACGGCGTCAGCTGCTGACCTGACGGTGAGATCCCGGCTCACCGGCGCATACAGCCCGTAGAAGCACAGTGGCGTCTCGGGTCGCCGGGCCCGGATCGTCTCGGCCACCCGGAGGGCCAGACGCATGGCCGTGTGCATCGGTACCGAGAAGGCGATCCGGTCGGCCCAGTCAACGCGGGCTGCGTCGAGCGGGTCGAGGGCCACATCGACGCAGCGGACGTCGTGACCGGCGGCCAGCAGTGCGGTGGCCGGCATAGCCACATGCAACGGTTGATGACCGAGCTCGTAGGTCGAAACCAGAAGGATTCGCACCGCTGCGAGCCTATCGGCTGGCTTGGGGCGGCCGTCAGCGAAGGTGTACCTCGATGCAGGCCTCGGCGTGGCGGAGGGCCTCGACGACATCGTCCGGGGTGCCGGCCCGAGCAAAGATGAAGCCCAGGTATCGATCCCCCTCGGGCAGCGGAACCACGGGCCGCCCCGGCGGGATGCTGATCTCGACACCCACCACTCCGTCGATGGCGAGGGCGCGGTCCCGGCCCGTCACTTCGTCGATCACGCCTCCGGCCTTGATCGGCAACATCATGACCCCTGAGGCCACGCCTTCCCGGGCGAGGCCGTCGAGCCCCATCCCCAACGCCTCGCGGATGATGATCTCTTCCAGGCTGGCACCGGACCCGAACCGCAACGACCGACCGCACAGGCCGCCGATGGATCGACCGGCGACCTCCAGCATCGTCTGGCCGGCGGGGCTGACGCGCGCCTCGGCGTGCACCGGCCCCTCGCTCAACCCCAGAGCCGTTGCCGCCTTGGCCACCAAGGCCCCGAGGGCGGCCAGGACTGACGGCGGCTGGCGCGAGGGCGTGACGTAGATGGTCTCTTCGAAAAAGGGACCCTCCAGGGGATCGGGCTTGTCGAACACGGCGAGGACCTCGAGCTCGCCATCGTGGAGCAGACCCTCGACGGCGACTTCGTCCCCGGACACGTAGCCCTCCACCAAGAGGGGCTCGTGGTCGTTCCCGATGATGCTGCGCACCCGGGACTGGGCCGCCTCGGCCTGGCCGGCGTCGTCGACGCGCATGACCCCTTGGCTGGCCGATCTCGAGGTGGGCTTGACCACACAGGGATACCCGATGTCCGAGGCCGCGGCGGCGACGCGGTCGTCGGGCGCCACGATGCGATAGGGGGGTTGGGGGATCGACGCCGCGCCCAACCGCTGCCGCATGATGGCCTTGTCCCTGGTGCTGGCCACCGCATCGGGCGGGCTGTGCCGGAGACCCAGTTGTTCGGAGGCCATGGCCGCGATCACCACCCCCTGGTCGTCGACGGCGAGGACTGCGTCGAGCGGGGTCCGGTCGTGCAGGGCGGCGATGGCCCGCACGGCGGCGGTCGGGTCGTCCAGCGGTACGACGACGGCCCGGTCGCCCATGGCGGTGGCCAATGCTTGGCGATGCTCGGACCCCACGACCACGTCGACGCCCAGGCGGTCGGCGGCGGCGATGAAGTCCGATGCCCGGTAGGTGGCGGTGGGCAGCAACAAGAGGATCCGGGTCACCGCTCTATACTGCCTGGTACAGGTAACACCGAGGCTGGCACAGGTAACACCGAGGCGAGGGCACAATGACCGATACAGATGCAGACGGCGGAAGTCCCGTTCTGAGGGCAACCGACGAAGCCCTGGCCATGGTGTTGGACCTCCGGGCCGCCGAGGAGGACGGTGAGGGGCTCGCCCTTTGGGTCGAGGTGTCCGGAGCCAGCGGAGACGCCTACGCCTACGACATGTACTTCCAGGCCACGGCCGATGCCGCACCGGAGGATTGGAGTGCCGAGCGGGGGGGCCTCGCCCTGGTGGTTCCGGCCGACAGCGTGGGCAAGATGCGCGGCGCCACCCTTGACGTCAATCCTGACGTGAACCTGGGCGGGATGGTCATCCAGAACCCGAACCGCCCTCCGCTCCCGCCCGGGCCCAGCCCGGCCATGGCCGGACCTCCCGCCGATCTCAGCGGGGACGTCGCCCAGCGGGTGCTCCAGGTTTTGGAGCAACAGATCAACCCGGGCATCGCCGCCCACGGTGGTCGAGCCGACCTCGTGGCCGTGGAGGACGACGCCGCCTACCTCCGGCTGAGCGGAGGCTGCGCCGGCTGTGGGATGGCTGCTGTCACGTTGAGTCAGGGCATCGAGGTGGCCCTGCGGGACTCAGTCCCCGAGATCGTCCGGGTGATCGACGTCACCGATCACGCCGCCGGAACCAATCCGTACTACGAGGCAGCCAAGAAATAGTCCTGGGCGGCCGTTCGTTCAGAGCGGGAGGAAGCGTCGGGCGTCTTCGGCCGCGTAGGAGGCCACGATGGCGTCCGTGGCCGCCGTCGCCTCGATCTGCCTGATGACCTCGCCCAGCTTGGGGGCCGGTATGGCGCAGGTCATTTCCCTGCTCGACATGTTGGTACGGGTGCGGCTGAGCATGCAGCCCACGCTGGCCGCCACCTCACCCTCTTCCTTGGCCACGGCGATGATGTGGCACTGAGGCTTTCCTTCGATGCGGAGGTTGGGCAACGCGTCGGAGAGCACCATGAGCTGCTTCCCGTTCACGCGGACCAGGACGACGTCCGGATCGATCGGTGACTCGGCCAACGGGCCGTACGTCACCGTTTCGGGCTTGTCGGCGACGACGGGAATGTCGGGGACCATGTCCATGGTCACCCAGCCCGATTCCAACAGGGCGGCCACGTCGGAACGCCCGGCTGCCTCGTCCAACGTGACGAAGCCATGGGTCAGGCTGCCGACGCTGCAGTTGCCGTGATCGGCGGCAACCGTGGTGAACGTCCGGTCGAGCGCCTTGGTCCAAAAGACGCACCCGGCCGGCACCCGGCCGGTACGCCCGTCCGGCGCGGGTTCGGGCATGGGACCGTCGAAGGGGGCCACGCCCTGGGGAGCCGACTCCGAGAACGTGATGGCGATAGGAGGCACGTCCAGTTGGAGCGCGGCAGTGAGGGCAGAGGCGGCCTCGGACCAGGGAGATGATTGGGGCATGGGTGCAGTCTGTACCAACCGGCGTCGCCGGGCAACGTGTCTGACGTCAGCCACGGCTATCGGTCGTCGTCGTCGTCGACCTCGAGGGTTCTCTGATCGAGCCAGTCGGCTTCGTCCACCTCCGGGTGGTCTCCGGCCGGCTCGCGCAACCTGACCTCTTCGACTTCGACCGGGATGGTCTGTTCGATCCGGTCCGCTTCGGGGACCTCGTCGTCCACCGACAACAGGCTCGGGTCGAGGTCCGACGGGAGCTCGTCGGCTGGGGTGGATTGTTCGATCCGGTCCGCTTCGGGGACCTCGTCGTCCACCGATAGCCGGCGGGCATCGAGGTCCGAGGGACGCTGTTGCGCCGGGCGAGGCATCTCTGGGTTCTCCATGTCGGAACCCCTACCCCGATCCTGCCCATCATGAACGCAGGGTGGCAACCGTAGAGGTGGCAAGGTGGTGGGATGAGCAAGGGTGGGATGAGTGAGCTAGGGAGTGGGATGAGATGGTGGAGCGTTCCAATGGGCCTCGAACGTGGCTGACCATGATCCAGGCGCCCCCTCCGTCAAATTCCGGGCCGTCCGCCTCCTCCTGCGCCACATGGTCAACCCGCCTGTCCGGGCGTTGGCCGAACGGGACCTTGTTCCCAAGCGCGTCGCCCTCCTCGAGACCACGGGACGTCGGTCGGGCAAGGCACGCCATACCGCGGTCGGAAACGGACAGACCGACGGCACGTTCTGGATCGTGGCCGAGCACGGCCACCAAGCTGATTATGTTCGCAACATCGAGGCCCACCCACGGGTCCGGGTCAAGGTCGGCCACAGCTGGCACGAGGGAACGGCCCACGTCCTCGACGGCGACGACCCGATAGCTCGGCAGAAATTGCTGGACCCGCTGAACGCCAGGATGGTCAGGACCATGGGGACGGCACTGCTCACGGTACGGATCGACCTGGACGCCGAAGCGCCGGGGCAGTGAGCGATCCGACCCACGACTGGCACTGCTGGGACCTGGCCAAAGCGGCATCGGCCCACTATGCGGGGGACAACAGTCTGCACGCCCGGGCCCAGCATGCCCATGAGATCTACCAGTCCTCCACAATGTCGGCGTTGCTCGCTGCCGTATACGAGGGCACTGTCTCCTATGGAGAGATCGCGCGCCACGGCGACTTCGGCGTGGGAACGTTCAATGGTCTCGACGGCGAGATGCTCGCCGTGGACGGAGAGTTCTTCCACCTGCACCCGGACGGCACGGCCTCGGTCGTCGACCCCTCCGACCTGACGCCGTTCGCAGTGGTGACCTTCTTTCGTGGTGATGCCCGCCGCCTCATCGACCAGGTGACCAGTCGCCAGGAGCTCGAGACGGTCATCGACGAGCTCGTGCCCGGCCAGAACAGCTTCTACCCCATCCGGGTCGAGGGACGATTTCGACACGTCGTCACCCGGACGGCGGCTCGCCAACGTGCCCCCTACCGCCCGCTGGTGGAAGCCACCGCCGATCAAGTGGTCTCCCGGTTCTCCGATGTCAACGGAACGCTGGTCGGCTTTCGGGCCCCCGACTACGCCCAGGGGATCACGGTGGCCGGCTATCACCTTCATTTCATCGACGCGGCCCGTCGGTCGGGTGGCCATGTCTTCGATTTCGTGCTGGAGTCGGGCGCTCTCTTGCTGGACGAGGATGTCGACCTGCATGTGGAGCTCTCCGAGACGGCGGCGCTCGTCGGGGCGCGCCTCGCGGGCCATGACCTCGACGCCGAGATCACCACGGCCGAGGGCCCGCGAGGGGGATAGGCCCCGCCTCTCTCACCCCATTTGACCTGCTTTCTCACCCTGTGAGAGGCGCACCGCTTCGATGGGTGGAGGCATTGACGGGTGCTGGGCCTTGACCGCACGGGAACGCGGGCCCCACACTTGGGCGGTGGCCCGGGGGGCCGGCCGGGAGGCGATATGGGCACGTGGAGCAGGGACGAGCTGGAGTCGGCGTTCGAGCAGTACCAGGAGGTGGCCGCGGTTGCCGGTCGAACCGGTGACTGGAAGGCCTGGGCCGACCAGTTCACCGACGACGCCGTCTACATCGAGCACCACTACGGCACGTTCAACGGGCGAGAGGCCATCAGCGCCTGGATCAGCTCCTGCATGTCTGAATACCCGGGGAACGCCATGCCCGAGTTCCCCATCGAGTGGTACATGATCGACGAGGATCGAGGCTGGGTCGTCTGCCAGGTGTGGAATCGCATGAGGGACCCAGGCGATGGCTCGACCCACCAGGCGTACAACTTCACCCTCCTCAAGTACGCCGGCGACGGTCGCTGGTCCTACGAGGAGGACGTCTACAACCCGATGCGCTTCGGGGCCATGGTCGCGGGATGGGAAGAGGCCAAAGAAGCCGCGTCTTCTGCGGGATAGGCGCTGTGGTGGCCGAACCGTCGACGCCGACGGCCGCCACCCGCTCAGCAGGTGGGAAGGCTCGTCCGGGGTCGGAGTTGGTCTCCCGTGGGTGGATCACCGAAGAACTGGAAGTACATCTGCTGGGTGCCGTAGGCGACCAGCGCACGCCGGCCGGGGTCCCAGAGCTCGAGCTCGATGGACGCATACCCTTGGCCCGCGTGGCGCGGCCGCCCTCGGGCCAGGAGCCAACCAGCGGACGCCGTCCCGACCACGTGCACGGTCAGGTCGGCACTGGGCCCGAACCACTCGACTTCGCTACCACCCATGCGCTCGCCCACCGAGCCGGGCATGGTGTCGCACAGGACGACCAGGGCCAAGGGGTCAAGGCGTCCCTGCTCATCGACCGGAGGTTCATCGAAGCGGTACCAGCCGACCGTTTCCGATGTCGTGGGCAGCCATCGGTCCCAGGGGGCATGACCGACGGCGGCACGGCCTTCCACCCTGGTCCAAAAGGGTGACGCGGCGATGCGCCGCCCGGGTATGCCCTCGGGTGGTGGGTCGCGGAACGACGGGCATGCCTCGGGGGCCGGTACTTCGGGGAAGCTCACATCGGTGAACTCGAATCCCGGCCGTGGCGCCCCGAACACGGCCAGAGCAGTGAGGCCGGCCTCGGCGCCCACGTTGCGAACGGTGGCCGACAGTTGCGAGAGCGACCGACCTCTACGTAGGACGGTGACGTCCACCTCGACCGGGCCCGGTCGCACTGGGCCGGCGAACACTGCGGAGATCGACCGGAGCACCTGATCCTCGCGGGCGAGGTGGCCAGCCATGGCCCTCGCCGCGACGGCCGCCACCACACCGCCCTGGGGCACCTGGGCAACCACCCAGTCGCCACTCAGCTCCAGCCGATATCGCCCCGGCTTCGCCGGGTCGGGAACCGCCGTGGTCTCCCGAGCGAAGGCACTACCCGACCCCTTCACGGGGTGACCACCACCGCTGATCGGGTCTTGGATGCGGCATTCCAGGCCCCCGAGGCGGGCGTCCACACCCGGCCGTCGAACGTGACCGAGGTGAGATGATAGTTGTAGGCATGGGCCACGGCCCACGCCGCCACCTGCCAGCCGCGTTTGGTACTCACGGGCACGCCGAACGCGGGGCTACCCAATTCCGTGGTGACCGCGCTGGTCAAGGTCGATGTCAACGGGGCGTGGCCGCCGAAGCCGTCGAGGTGGCATGCCATGCCTTGGGGCTCTTCGCCGGTCAGGGCCCTGGCCAGCGATTGTGCTTCGGGAGCCCACTGGGCATAGGCATCGGGTGACGCGCTGTGCTGGACCATCTGTGCCGCCTCGGTCACCGGCATGGTCTCCCATCCGGGGACCTGCACGAGGCGATCGTAAAAGGCGGTGGCGGCATAGACCGGATTCTCGATCT
>DASXMT010000142.1:0-9614 GCA_036495505.1 Acidimicrobiales bacterium
GAGTATCTCGGTCAGCAGGGCGTCACCCTGACCCTTGAAGTAGACGTCGGTCAGGAAGTCGGCACCGGGGATCTGCTGGATGGTGGCCTTGAACCCGGCCACCGACAGCTCCTGCTGCATCAGAGCCGAGGCCCGCTGGAAGGTGGCGTCGCCGGCAGGAATGACGAGGTTGAAGGGCACGCCGTTCTTGTACCCGGCCGACTTCAGCAGGGCCTTGGCCTTGGCCGGGTTGTAGGAGTCGGAGGTGCCGAGGGCCTTGCTGTAGCCCGGGGACCACTTCGGGACCGGCTGGTATGCCGGCTCGCCCAGCCCGTTGAAGACGACCTTGTTGAGCGCGTTCCGGTCGACGGCGTACTCGAGAGCCACCCTGACTTTGGGGTTGGCAAAGGGCCCACTGTTCTGGCGGAGCTCGATGGCCATGTTGTCGTACGACTTGGTGATCGAGATCCCGATATTGGAGTCAGCGGCCAGTTGCGGGTAGTTCTCCGGCTCGACCTGGATCATGTCGACCGCCCCCGAGGTGAGGGCGGTTGCCGCCTGGGGACCCTGGGTCAGCTGGGTGAACTCCACCCCGCCGAGCGGGTAGGCAGCGGAGTCCCAGTACTTGGGGTTCTTGGAGAGAATGATCGACGAGCTCTGCTTGTAGCTCTTCAGGATGTACGGGCCGGCCCCGATGGGCTGGTTCGCCTGGGTTGGGATGTTGGCGGTGGGCTGGATCATGCCATCGATGTAGGTCATGGCCCAGAGGAAGTCTCCGGCAGTTGGCCGGTTCAGGTTGACCACCAGCGTTTCGGCATCGGGTGTGGACATGGTGTCGATCGCCGTGAGGGAGGAGCGCAGGGGGCTGGTCTTGGTGTGATTGAGGCTGGCCTCGACGTCTTGCGACGTCACGGGCGCACCGTTGGAGAACACCATGCCCGGTCGGATATGGAACGTAATGGTGGAGCTGTTGTTGCTGACGGTCCAGCTCTGGGCCACGCCGCCACTGATGGCAAAGTTCCCCGGCGCCGTCATCGACTGAAAGATGTTCTGGGTGACCGTGTACGAGCAGTCGTTCAAGCCAGTCGTGTCAAAGCTGTTGGAGAACTCGTTGTTGAGGTCGTATCCGTACTTGAGGACCCCGTTTGGGTCGATGTTGGACGGAGCGGCGCTGGCCGGTCCGTCCGTCGGTACGGTGAGCGCCACCGGGGCCAAGACCACGGCCGCCGCACCAACGGTGACCAATCGTCGACCACGCAGCCGTAGACCCGGTCGCCGTCGACCGCCCGGTGCCTTCATCCGTGGTCCTTGGTGCAGCTCCATGCGGTTTCCCCCCGGGTCGCTGCCCGATTGTAAAACAAACTTTCCATACCCGCACGCCCCGGAGGATCGAGGTCGATCCGGTTTGAAAGCTGGGGCAGATTCAACCCCGGGTCCGACCCCCTTCGACGACCAGGGTCCGCTCCTCTGAGCAGTGCGAGTTAGTGTCGCGACCGTCAGCCCATGACCTATAGGAGGTCCCGTGTCTCCCGATCGCGTCTCGGCAACCCGGCGTGTCGCCTCTTCCGCCGACAAGTTGTTCCTCATCGTGTCCAGTCCTGCCGGACAGGTTGCAATCGATGGATCCGGGATGCTCGAGGCGGCTCCCGATGACAGGCCTCTGACAACGGTGGGTGAGACATTCGACATGGACATGGACCGCGAACCACTGGGGGACATCCCCAACATGAAGAAGTATCAGGTTCGCAACACGGTGACCCAGATCATTCCCGACCATCTGATCGAGTGGACGGTTGGTCTTGGTGACCAGCCACCCTTTGGTCACGTCTACGGCTGGCAGCTCGATGCAGTCTCCGAGACCGAGACCGATGTGACCAACTATTGCGACTGGACGAACGCAACTGACGATATTCGCTCGTTCGCGACCTGGCCGGTTGTACCGGTAGCGATGTTGGAGCAATCAGTCGAGAACCTCGACCGGATGGTGACGGGCACCTGATAGGCAGTGGCCCAATTCGCACCGAGACCCCTTTCGGGGACTTGATGTGAGGATCGAGGTGGTAGCGACCCACTCCCCACGCCGTTGTAGCCGAGATCGAGGCCGGCCGTGCGCAGCTGCTCCGGTCCGGATCCTGTCATTGCTCGACGGCTTGTCCACCCGGTCCGTGTGGCCCGACGGGAATGTCCCGTCCCACGAGGCAGCGACGCACAAGCCGATGACCGGGGGCGTGGTCGGAGTTCGCCCGGTGGTTGGTGCACCGCTCGTCCCACATCGCCACGTCGTGCTGGCGCCAGCGCCACCGGACCTGCAGGTTGGGATCGGCCAATTTTCCGCGCAGCAGGTCGAGGACGACGTCGGAATCGGCCGGGTCCATGCCGCGTATGCCCCGCATGAAGGCACCGCACAGGTAGAGAGCCCGGCGACCGGTCTCGGGATGGACCCGGACGAGGGGATGTCGCATGAGCGGGGTGTTCGCAGCCATGCGCTCGTACTCCGCCTCGCCACTCATGTCAACGACGGCCTTGCGTAGGGGGGCCCCGAGGTCGAGTTCGAGGTCGAGCAGCGAGACCACCTCCTGCATGGCCGGCGATAGGGCGTCGTAGACGTCGTAGAGGTTGAGCCACAGCGTGTCACCGCCAACTGGGGGCGTGTCCACCATGGCCAGCACGGCGATATCGGGTGGCGTCCGGGCGAAGGCAACGTCTGTGTGCCAGAAATCGGCCTTGGGCGGGCTATCGGGCGTGTCCTCGAGTACGGCGAAATAGGGGTCGATCCCCGCCTCTGGAGGTGGCACCTCCCCAGAGGGGATCATCGGTTCGCCGAAGTGGGAGGCGAAAGCCAGCTGTTGCTCGGCCGTGATGTCCTGATCCCGGAAGAAGACGACCAGGTGCTCGAGAAGGGCGTGGCGGATGGCGGCAACCGTCTCGGGGTCAGCCTCTTGGCGGAGGTCGACCCCTCGGATCTCTGCACCAATAGACCTGGTCAAGGGCAAGACAGCAACGTCGGTCGCCTGCTCAATGGGACGCTCCATGGGGAACCACCTCCTCGGGCCGGCCAGGTCGCTCCCCAGCGGGCTGCACGGAGGAACCGAAGCGGACGATGGTGGGCTGGGCCGCATCGAGCACGGGCAGCACGGCATCGAGTGGCTCGGACGGCACGGCGATCAGAACCATGTCGACGCCGAGATCGGCCCAAGGCTCGGCGGCGACCGGATCGGGAGGTAGACCGTCGACGACGATCGAGAGCGTCGAGGGGTCACGGCCCCGATCCTCGGCCAGATGGCGCAAGCTCAGCACGTCTTCGGTCGTGTGGCCGAGGGCCGGAACGATCAACCAGCCGTCGGCCCAGTCGACGATCTCCTCGAAGACAGGCGTGGTCGCACCCGCGCCGAGCAGGACCGGTGGCGACGGCTGCGTTACCGGTTTGGGCCACATCCATGCCTCGTCGAAGTCGACGAATCGACCGTGAAAGGTGGCCTTCTCCTCGGTCCACAATGCCCGCATGGCGGCCACGTATTCGCGAGTCCGGCTGCGCCGACTCGACCATTCGATGCGATGGTCTGCGGCCTCCTCCACGTTCCACCCATAGCCGATCCCGAATAGGAAGCGGCCGCCCGACACATGGTCGAGGGATGCTACCTGCTTGGCCGTCGAGATCGGATCCCGCTGGGCGACGAGGAAGACGCAGGTTCCGAGCTTGATGGTGGTCGTCCGTGCAGCGGCGGTGGCCAGACCGACGAAGGGGTCGACCAGGCGGGAATACTCGTCGGGCAGGTCCCCGCCAGCCAGGAAAGGGGTAGTCCGCCTGGAGGGGATGTGGGTGTGGTCTCCCTGGAACACGGCGGAGAAACCGCGGTCCTCGGCTGCTACGGCCAGGTCGGCCACGGGGGCCGATCGGTCCGTCGGCAGGCAAATAAGACCAATGTCCATGCCGGTATTCTCCCTCTATCTCCTGCCCGTAAGTGTCACGAATAGTGCCGACTGCTGATGGCATACAAGTCCGGAATCAACCACCCATTTGTCCCATCTTTCAGTTGTAACTCTGACGTCTGGTCCTTACACTAAGTCGGTACGTACTGTTGGGGACCACTGATGTCTATCGACATGACCGTTTCGGTAGAAACTGGACGAGAGGGAGGAGATGACATGGGCGAGTTCGACGGCAAGGTCGCGTTCATCACGGGGGGAGCGCGAGGCCAGGGTCGGAGCCACGCCGTAGCGCTCGCCGGCGAGGGCGCCAGTGTGGCCCTGGTCGACATCGCCAATGGCGAGCGGACCCACCCCCCGGCCACGGTGGCGAGCGAGGAGGACCTGCGCGAGACAGTCCGGCTCGTCGAGGCAAAAGGGGGCAAATGCCTTCCTCTTCCCTGCGACGTCCGCGACGAGGATCAGGTCATGGCGGCGGTGGCCAAGACCGTCGAGACGTTCGGCGGCATCGATTTCGTGATCGCAAACGCCGGGATCCTGGCCAAGTACCAGCAGTCCTGGACCATCCCCACCGAGGACTGGCGTGGCTCGCTCGAAACCAACCTCACCGGTCAGTGGCTGACCTTGAAGCATGCCATCCCCCATCTCATCGACCGGGGCCCGGGATGCGGGATCATCATGGTCTCGTCGGGGGCGGGCATCGACGCCTTCCCGTACGGCAGTGACTACTGCGCGGCCAAACATGGCGTCATCGGGCTGGGCCTGTGCCTGGCCAACGAGCTCGGCCCCTACCGAATCCGCGTGAACATGATCGTGCCGGGAGCCCAGGACACGCCGATGATCGGCTCTGCCGACGACGGTGACGCGGGTCAACCGAGCCGGGAAGCCATGCTCGAACAGCTGAAAGGGCTCGACCTTCTGGGGGCGGGGGCTATGAAACCGGAGGAGGGCACAACGCCGGCCGTGCTCTGGCTGCTGAGCGAGAAGGCCAAGTGGGTGCACGGCACGATCCAGGTCATCGACGCCGGTCTCAACGCGAAGGTGGACCTGACCGGGTCGACCGGAGGCCCCGACAGCTGATGCGAGCCGGTGCCCGCTGGTCACGGCGTTTCCGTGACCGCTCGCCGGGCCTCGATGAACGCCATAGCCGATTGTGCCGTCACCGCCAACTCGAGAACCTGGCTTCATCCGCCCCCCTGCTACGGCTCTGCGTTGCTGCCAGTTGTTAATGCTATCCCATTACCGCCGAGTATCGTCTGTGCAATCCGCCGCCCTGGGATCGTGCATCCTTATCGGGCGGGTCATTGAATCTGGCGAATGCGAGCCAGAGGGCGAGTGGGGCTGCCCTTCGAGCTAGCAGGGCGTGGCTGCTTGCGAAGGGCCTCGGGGTCGAGGTCGAGGAACTGCGACTCGAGGCCCAGCACGGTCCGGTCCCTGCTGCAAGCTTCGTCCATCGTCGTCCCCGAGCCCTACACGAAGGGTTTGTTGACATCGCCCCGCGGAAAGAGGTTCTCTTCCGGTGGCCGCAGGACGTCGTGGACGCGCACGGCGAGCCGGGCCGTGACCGGTGCCAACGCCGCATGGTCGAATCCGAAGACTCCCGCCGCTGTATCCCCGAGCATCATCCTCGCCTCGTCCTCCGCAACGCCCGCAGCGCCCAACGTCGCCCGCAGGTACCGCGAGGTGCCGCCGTGCACGGTGCCTTCGTGATGGGGATAGTCCTGGCCCAACATCATCTTGCCCACGCCGATGCGGTGACGGCCCTCGACCTCCGCCCGAGAGAAGATGGATGAGCCGAGGAAGCACTGCCGCTCGAAGTACTCGCTCGGGCGGACGGGGAGAGCATCGCCGATGTCCCGCCGAAGGTAGCTGCCTTGATACGCGAAGTCCATGTCCGCCAGGAGGGCAACCACCCAGCTTGACCCTGACTCGGTCACGACGAACTTCAGTCGTGGGAAGCTCTCCAGCACGCCGCCCCAGATCATCTGCGGGAGCAGATCATGCACGATGAAGAGGAGCCAGCCTGCTGAGAGGCGAATGGCGGCGGCGGGATGACGGACGCCCGTCGTCTGGGCGGGGACGTTCGAGGTGCCCGACAGGGCTTGGTGGCTGTTGACGACCATCTCGAGCTCTTCGAGCGCCGACCAGATCGGGTCGTGCCGCGGGTGGTAGAGAGGTAGGGACGGATCGAAAAATGGCAGCACGACTCCTTTCAGCCCGGCCTCCCTGGCCCAATGGATCTCCTTGACCGCGTCCTCCACGTTGGTCCAGTCGATGACCGCCATGGCGGCCAGGCGGTCGGGGGCGACGCTACAGAAGTCGGCCACCCACCGGTTGTGCGCGCGCTTGGCGGCCCGGACGTGAGCCTGGTCCGGCGGCGGGTAGCCCTTGGCGGCTGCGAGTCCCGGCGAGTAGAGCTCGAAGGGGAGCCCGAAGTCCGGAAACAGCACCTCGGCAGCTATCCCCTCGCGGTCCAGCTCGTTGAGGCGGGCGTGGGGATCGGAGCTGCCTTCGAGCCGACCCTCGTCGACCATCTCCTCCTGCCATGCCGTCACCAGCTCGGGGTCGAGACGTTGTCGCAGCGCTGGGGGGTCGATGTTCCGCGAGCCCTTTTCCCGGTACTCGACGACAAAGGCATCGAACTCATCCCGGAACTCGGCGTCGAGATAGTCCCGGTACTCCTCCATGCGCGCCGTCGCATGCCCATCGCTCGAAATCACCATGAGGTTGTCCACAACACCCTCCCCTGACGACCGCTCGACCCTATAGCGAGAACGTACGCCGACGCGCCGGCGACTCTGCGGTCGTGGGCCTTCTCGCCGACGTCCCAGCGCCTCAGGCGCTGGTCTTCAACTACCAATCGTCACACGGCTGACCGAGAGGTGGAACACGGTCGGTCGGCTATCGGCCCTCGGCCAGGTTGTAGACACGGCGGGCGGTTCCCGCCCCGATCATGGCCGCAGCTGCAGCAACTTCCTCCTCGGAACGGGCCTGTCGGGTCACCAGCGGCTCCAACACCGATGCGAGCGCCTCCCGGAAGGTCACGGCTCCCAGAAGGTGCAGCTCGGCCAGCCCGAAAGCATCAGAGGAGTAGAGCATCTTGTGGAATGGGGCGGACTCGAGGGCCTCGGCCAGAACGGCCGCGGCCCGGTGGCCCACGTAGTTGATCGCCAGCCCGACGTCGAAGTACACGTGCGGGTAGACCCCGGCGAGGTAGGCGGCCTCGCGGTGGTAGGGATAGCAGTGCAGCAACATCATCGGCGTGCCGAGTGGGGCCGCACGCCGGATCAGGCCGGTGAGCAGTGCCGGGTTCGACCGGTGGAGTTCCAGGTCGGCGTCGCCGTAGCCGGTGTGCAACTGCAGGGGAACACCCGCCCTGAGGCCGGCCCAGATCAGGTGGCGCAAAACCACCGGATGGGACACCCGCCACTGCCCGGAGTCTGCAGCCTCCTTGATCCACTCCGCTGCCGCTTCGCGAACCTCGCCGGGGCCCGGCTCGGCTGGGTCGACGTCAAGTCCGTATCGATAGGCCACCACCGACTTGGACCCAACGGCCGGGTCTGGGCCCGAAAGGTCGGCCGCCAGCCGCTCCGCGAGCTTCTCGGCGAAACGTGAGGGCCTTACGCCGTCCGCCGCCACGGCCTCGGCAAGCTGCTCCAGCCGGACGATCCGTCGCACCGGGGTCGCGGCCAGTTCGGCGAGATCGGACACATCGACGAGGTCGTCGCCTCGGAACCCGTGATCGACCAGCAACTCGGCCACCCGGGCGCGGCGGAGGAGGCGCCGGTTGGCCTCCTCCCCTCCCAGCTCCTTGCGCCGGGCCACGTAGTCGTCAGCGGTAGCGCCGGGAGAGAGGTCGAGAACCGGGGCGCAGGTTCGCAACAGAGCGGCCCCGAGGAAGGAGTCGAAGTAGCTGCAGCCCGGGGCGGCCGGCTGGCCCGACTCGGTGAGAAACTGCTCGAAGGTCATCCGGTCAGCGACATCCCTGACCACGCTGTGAGCGTGATGGTCGACGAGGGGAACGTCGTCCCCGGGCCGTGAGGCCGAGTGGCGAGATGCCGGGGCGGACATCAGTGCCGCCAACGTGTCGCTCTAGCCACCTGTTCCGGCGTGCACTCGGCGAACAACGCGATCTCGGCCCGCCGGACGGCGGCGATCGTCTCGTAGAGCGCTTCACCCAGCGCCTCGGCCAACACGGTGCTAGTCGAGTAGCGCTCCAGCGCTTGGGGAAGGCTCTGTGGCAGCCGCGTGGCTTGGGCCTCGGTCAGTTCGACTTGGGACAGGCTGGCCGGGTCCACTGTCACCTCCGGTGGCAGTCGCAGGCCCTCCCCGACACCGGCAAGTCCGGCGGCCAACACCGCCCCGGCCACCAGGTAGGGGTTGGCACTCAGGTCGAAGCACTTCACCTCGAGGTTGGCGCTGCGAGCCTCGTCGCCGGGCGTACCAGTCACCAGTCGCAGCGCCGTCTCCCGGTTTTCGAGCCCCCAGGTCTGGAACGCCCCAGCCCAGTGCTGGGGGACCAGGCGCAGGTAGCTGGCGACGCTCGGACACCCGATGACGAGCAGTGCCGGTAGCTCGCGAAGGATTCCGGCGGCGAAGGACTCGCCCTCGGAGGTGATCCCGTGGGGGCCGTCACCGCCGGCAAAGAGGTTGTGCCCGTCGCGCCAAACGCTCAGGTGAACGTGGCCGCCGTTGCCCACCTGCCCGGCGACCACACTGGGCGAAAAGCTGGTCCTCAGCCCGTGGTCCAGCCCCACCGCACGCAAGGTGAGGCGCACGAGCACGCTGTCGTCGGCGGCGCCGACAGGGTCGGTCGGTGCCACGGACACCTCGAACTGGCCGGCAGCGTACTCGGGGTGAACCTGCTCGACCGAGATTCCCTCCGACGCCAGAGCACCGAGCAGGTCGCGCAGGTACTCGGAGCGCTCGATGACCCGAGTCATCCCATATGCGGGGCCGAGCGCCGCCGGGATGAACTCGTCGCCGCTGCCCGCGTCGAGGGCCCACTCCAGCTCGAAGCTCATGACAGCGGACATCCCGGCGTCGGCGGCCCGCTCCACCATGCGGGCTGCAAAACTGCGCTGACACAAGGGATGCACTTCGCCCGATTGGCTACGCCGGTCGACCGGCGCCCAGGCCCAGCCCGGCTGAGCGGCCAGCGCCACCAGACGGTCCAGGTCCGGGTAGAGCCGTACGTCGCCGACGGGACCGGTCGAGGTCCGGCTGGCGGTGATCGAATCGTCGAGGAGGAACACGTCGAACACCGGCGACATCCCGACTCCGGAGGTCACCGCGGCCTCCAGGCGAGCGGTAGGAACGGCCTTGACCCGTGTGATCCCGGAGTTGTCGACGTACGTCAGGGCAATGGCATCCACCCCCCTTGCCGCCAGCCCGTGGGCCAGCGCGGCTAGGTCGGGCACCCCGGACCGGTCCCGCCTCGCACCACTCCTCCAGTTTCAGTCACGACCGGCCCTCCAGGCTCGCGCGCTGGCGGGCCGACAATTGGCAGGCCTGCGGAGCCTTGCGGGGTCAACATAGCGTGCATGGCCAGAGGATCTGACGAGCGGCCTGTACGCAATCACTTCCATCCCCAAGGTCCATGTCGGCCCTCAACTTGGCGTGTGACTCGGCTGGCAAGCCGCCCTTTGCCGTGCTGAGTGCCGTCCGTAGCTCAGACAGTGCTCCCAGGTTGCGTCGGTACAGGATCG
>DASXMT010000143.1:0-1586 GCA_036495505.1 Acidimicrobiales bacterium
CGGACGTCAGCATTGAACGTGTCCAGCTCCACGTCGACCAGGACGGGAACCAGGCTGGCACGTACGAGCGGGGCTATATCCGTTGAGAAGGTGAGTCCGGCCGTTATGACTTCTTGACCCGGTTTCAGTCCAAGGAGTTCCACGGCCAAATAGAGGCCCGAGGAGCCCGAATTGCACATAACGGCACCGGACTTGCCGAAGAGGTCGGCCACCTGCCTCTCCATGGCATTGACCCGGCGACCGACCCACAGCCCCCGTGGATCATTGAGGACCTCCACCACAGCGTCGATCTCAGCCTGATCGTGCACACTGGCGGCGTAGTGCACCCGGGTCACGTGAAAGGCCTTCCGTCAAGATCTCTCACCGGCCGTCCCAATGGGGCCACAAGATCGGTAATCGTCCCGGTCACGAGCGCCCGTCGGCAATGATGTTCTGTTGGCCTGACATCAAACCCTCACCTCGGATGATTCCTCAAGTGACCGATATTGGACTGTCCGCAGATCTGCGACGAATCACCCAAGCAATGGAGCGAATGTCGAGCGAACCTGGGGGCAGTCTGTCAGAGCGAGGCCGATGGCGGGCGGCGTCGATGCCAGACCTATTGGTCTCGTTAATTCGTGATGGCTCCCTGGGCAGGAGGTCGGTAAGGGCGCGTACGCTTCGGGGATGACCGATGTCAAAGACAGCTACCGGCAGGTGTCAAGCGGCTTCGATGCTGCCATCAGGGCGGTGACCCCTGACAACTGGGAGGCCCAGTCGCCCTGCGAGCAATGGAAGGCCCGCGACGTGGTGGCGCATGTGGTCGCCGGTCATCGGGGCGTCATCGCCGGCGTCAGGGGTGGGGAGTCCGAGCCCATGGGGGAAGACGAGGACCCGAAGGAGGCCTGGAAGGAGGCGTCTCGGGCAATCGACGAGATCACCCGAGACCCGGAGGTGCTGGCCAGAGAGATCGACGGGCCAACCGGCACCATGCCCGTCGGCGAGATCATCGGCCGGTTTGTGACGATGGACCTGCTCGTGCACACCTGGTACCTGGCCCGGGCGGCCGGCGCGGACGAGCGCCTCGACGAGGATTCGGTCCGCAACGCCTACGAGACTCTGAAGCCGATGGACGCCATGATCCGCCAGCCGTACGTATTCGGGCCCAAGCTCGAACCACCCCCCGGTGCGGACCTGCAGACGGAGTTCCTCTACTTCCTGGGCCGCCGGGCCTAGGCAAGCCCGCTCCCGGTCGCCCCGGCCCGATCTCGGGCTTGATCGAGAAATCCACCTGCTGGTAAGCAGAACCCAATGGGTCTCGTTTCCGTCTCGGTGGAAGGTGCGGTGGGGGCTCCGCCCGCGGACGTCTTCGGGTACATCGCCGACATGAAGAACCACCAGCCCCACTTTTTGCCACCGGCATTCTCCGACTTCGAGGTCGTATCGGGCGGGGTGGGTGCTGGAACAGTCACGACGTTCACGTTCACGGGCGGGGGGCGGAGCCGAGACTTCCGGATGACGGCAGCCGAACCCGAGCCGGGACGTCGCCTCGTTGAGACCGACGCCAACTCCAGCTCGGTGACTACCTTCATTGTCGACCCAGCCGC
>DASXMT010000144.1:0-5477 GCA_036495505.1 Acidimicrobiales bacterium
CACCGTCTCGACCCCGGTTTCCTGGGAGGAGGTGGACCAGTGCATCGTCGCCGAGGTCCCTCGGGTACTCCGGTTCACGTCCGACCAGGTGCTCGAGCGGGTGAAGGACAAGGGGGACCTGTTCGAGGCGCTGGCCCGCTGACCGCGGCGGCGGCCACCGTCGAGTGCTCCACCATCACCATGGCGGTGGTCTCGGCGGCGCGCAGGCTCGTGACCAGGAGATCATGCGTTGCGGAGAGCCGCCCATCCGTGTGACCATTGATTGATTATCACCAAGGGGGTACGAACGTGCATGATCTGGTCATTCGCGGAGGATCGGTTGTCGACGGGACGGGTCGGCCGGCCACAACGGCGGACATTGCCGTTGACGACGGGCTGGTGACCGAGGTCGGACGACTCGACGACACATCCGCCTCCCGGACCATTGATGCTGATGGCCTCTTGGTCACGCCGGGCTGGGTGGACATCCATACCCACTATGACGGGCAAGCCACCTGGGACGACACCATCGCCCCGAGCAGTTGGCATGGAGTGACCTCGATCGTGATGGGGAACTGCGGTGTCGGCTTCGCGCCGGCTCAGCCCGACCAGCACGACTGGCTCATCGGGCTGATGGAGGGGGTCGAGGACATCCCCGGCACCGCGCTGGCCGAGGGCATGGCGTGGGGATGGGAGAGCTTCCCCGAGTACCTCGATGTCCTGGACGACGGGCGATGGACGGTGGACATCGGGACTCAGATCGCCCACGGCGCGGTGCGGGCCTACGTGATGGGGGAGCGGGGGGCGCGCAACGAGCCGGCAACGGCCGAAGACATCGCGGCCATGAAGCGATTGGTCAAAGAAGCCGTGGCCGCCGGCGCCCTTGGGTTCTCCACCTCGCGCACCATCGCCCATCGGGCAATCGATGGTGAGCCGGTGCCGGGTACCTATGCGGCAGAGGACGAGCTGTTCGGCATCGGCGCCGCCCTGGGTGAACTGGGCACCGGGGTCTTCGAGCTCGCTCCCGACGGCGTCGCCGGCGAGGACTTCGTCGCCCCGCGTCGCGAGGTCGACTGGATGCGCCGGCTGTCGACCGCCATCGGTCGTCCGGTGACGTTCGCGCTGCTCCAGGTGGACAGCGCCCCCGACCTGTGGCAGGAGCTGATGGGCGCGTCGCTCGAGGCGCTGGAGGACGGCGCCGATCTGCGGCCTCAGGTGGCCGGCCGGGCCACCGGGTTGCTGTCGGGGCATTTCGCCTCCTACTGCCTGTTCGACCTCATCCCCGCCTACCAGGCGCTCAAGTCCCGGGGACTCTCTCAGGACGACTTCTTCGCCGCCCTCGTCGATACCGAGATGCGCCGCTCCATCGAGGAATGGGAGCCCGAAGGTGGCCAGGTGGGCAAGATGAAGGCGGCGTACGAGTCCACCTACTCCCTGGGCATGCCCCCTGACTACGAGCCCGGCCCGGAGCGATCCCTGGCCGGCATCGCCGCCGCCTCGGGGCGCACGCCTCTCGCCGTGGCCTACGAGGCCATGCTCCAAGACCGGGGACAGGGACTGCTCTATCTCCCCATCCTCAACTACTCCAATGGCAATCTGGAGCCGGCGCGTCAGATGCTGCTCCACCCGCAAGCGGCAGCAGGCCTGGGCGACGGCGGTGCTCATTGCGGGGTCATCTGCGATGCTTCCCAACCCACCTTCATGCTCACCCATTGGGTGCGGGACCGGACTCGCGGCGAGCGACTCCCGCTCGAGTGGATGGTAAAGAAGCAGACGTTGGACACCGCTCAGCTCTACGGTCTCGGTGACCGGGGCACGCTCGAGCCGGGCAAGCTGGCCGACATCAACGTCATCGACTTCGAGCGCCTGCAGCTCGGCAGTCCCCGGGTCCACAGCGACCTGCCCGCCGGCGGTCGCCGCCTGCTCCAGGGGGCGACCGGCTACGTTGCCACCATCAAGTCGGGAACGGCTACCTTCGAGAACGGTGAGGACACCGGCGAACGCCCCGGGGTCCTGCTTCGGGGTTCTCGTTGACAGTACCGTGGGCGACGGAACCGGTCGCCTGATCACCAGCGGTACCGGCCATCCGGGCAGACGAAAGAGCAGACGACCGAAAGGACTGACGCGTGGCGAGTGAGGTCAAAGGTGTCGTTGCCAGGGCGAAGGGAGAGCCCGTCTCGCTCGAGAACATCGTGGTCCCCGACCCCGGCCCGGGTGAGTCGACGGTGGTTGTGCAGGCCTGCGGGGTATGTCACACCGATCTGCACTACCGCGAGGGCGGGATCAATGACGCCTTCCCGTTTCTGCTCGGACACGAGGCCGCCGGCGTGGTAGACGCCGTCGGTCCCGATGTGACGTCGGTCCAACCCGGCGATTTCGTGGTGCTCAACTGGCGGGCGGTGTGTGGCCAGTGCCGGGCCTGCCGGCGAGGGCGCCCCTGGTACTGCTTCAATACCCATAACGCCACCCAGAAGATGACGCTGGCCGACGGCACACCGTTGGAGCCCGCCCTGGGCATCGGTGCTTTCGCCGAGAAGACGCTGGTGGCCGCAGGGCAGTGCACCAAGGTCGATCCGGCCGCCCGTCCTGAGGCGGTGGGTCTGCTCGGGTGCGGGGTCATGGCCGGACTCGGGTCGGCCATGTTCACCGGCGAGGTCTCGCTCGGGGACTCGGTGGCCGTGTTCGGTTGTGGCGGAGTGGGGTGCGCGGCCGTAGCCGGCGCCCGCCTGGCCGGCGCGTCCACGATCATCGCCGTCGACCTGGATGCGAGCAAGCTGACCCTGGCCCGCCAGTTCGGGGCCACCCACACGGTCGACGCCTCCCGGGAGAATCCGGTCGAAGCCATTCGGGGCTTCACCGACGGTAACGGCGCCGACGTCTGCATCGAGGCGGTGGGCAATCCCACGACCATGGAGCAGGCCTTCTATGCCCGGGACCTGGCCGGAACGCTGGTGCAGGTGGGCGTCCCCACCCCGGACATGCAGATCGA
This sequence comes from Acidimicrobiales bacterium, assembly GCA_036495505.1. GTDB lineage: Bacteria > Actinomycetota > Acidimicrobiia > Acidimicrobiales > RAAP-2 > DASXMT01. The sequence continues at coordinate 2,969 of DASXMT010000144.1, forward strand.
ACTGCCCATGATCGACTTCTTCGGCCGGGGCGGTCGGCTGAAGCCCAGCTGGTACGGGGACTGCCTGCCCGAACGGGACTTTCCCGTGCTCGTCGATTTGTACCTCCAGGGCCGGCTGGACCTCGACCGTTTCGTGTCCGAGACGATTCCCCTCGACGGCGTGGAGAAGGCCTTCGCACGGATGCAGCGAGGCGAAGTTCTCCGCTCCGTGGTCACCCTCGACCGATGATCGAGCGTGTCACCACCGCGGGCACGTTCTCCCTCGACGGTCAGGACTTCGACGTCGAGAACAACATCTGGTTGGTGGGGGACGACCGGCGGGTCATCGTCATCGACGCGGCCCACGATCATCGTCCCATCGTTCAGGCCGTCGGCGATCGGCACACGGTGGCCATCGTGGCCACCCACGGCCACAACGATCACATCAACGCAGCGGCGGCGCTGTCAGACGTGCTCGACGCGCCCATCTGGCTGCACCCCGACGACCTGATGCTGTGGCGACAGGTGTATCCGGACCGGCAGCCCGACCGCCCCCTGGCCGACGGCCAGGACCTGGCTGTGGGCGACACCATTCTCGGGGTCATGCACACGCCCGGCCATTCGCCGGGAGGGGTGTCGTTGTACCACGCCGCCGGAGGCGTCGTGTTCTCGGGTGACACCCTGTTCCAGGGCGGACCGGGATCGACCGGTCGTTCGTTCTCCGACTTCCCGACCATCATCGAGTCGATCCGGGAGCGGCTGTTGACGTTGCCCGACCATACGAGGGTGCTCCCCGGCCACGGCGAGGAGACGACCATCGGCCGCGAGGCCTCGGACCTTCCCGAGTGGTTGGCACGCGGGCACTAGCAAAGACAGGGGATGGGCATGGAAGTCGACGGATTCGTCTTGGTGCACGGGGCCTTCCACGGCGCCTGGTGTTGGGATGAGGTGCGCGCCAAGCTGGGACTCCCGGCGGTGGCGGTCGACCTGCCCGGTCGGGGGAGGCGCCCCCTGACCGACGACCCGGTCACCATCGACCAGTGCGTGGAGGCGGTGATAGCTGATGCCGACGCGGCGGGGCTGTCTCGCTTCGTGTTGGTCGGTCACTCCTTGGGGGGCCAGACCATCACCGAGGTGGCAAACCGCCACGCCGATCGCACCGCCCATCTGGTCTACCTTGCGGCCATGGCCTTCCCGCCGGGCCGCTCGGTGGCCGATCACTACTTCCCCGACGATTCATTGCCTGTCGATGGTCCTGCGGGCGTCGTACCGCTCATGGACGAGGAGAGCGCCCATCAGATGTTCGCCGGCGACCTGAGCCCCGAAGCGTTCGCTCCCGTCTATGCCCAATGCGTCCCCGAGCCCGGCGGGCTCTTCCGGGCCGCGGTGTCCGGCTACCAGTCCGGCGTGCCGGCGACGTACGTCCGTTGCACCCGCGACGGGACCGTCGGTGCCGCCATCACCGCCGACATGGTGGCCACCCTCCGGCCCTCGGTGCTCCACGACATCGACGCCGATCACGACATCATGTTGTCCCAACCGGGCGTGGTGGCCGACCTCTTGAACGGCGCAGCCGACCTGGCGTCGGACCAGGAGACACCGGCCCGCTGAGCATGGTCGGTGCCCCCACACCCGTCGAGGCGCCCCGGTGCTCCTGGTGTCGCCGCCCTCTCCCTGCTCCGAGCGGGCCGGGCCGTCCCCGGCAGTTCTGCAGCCGGTCGCACCGTCAGCGGGCCTACGAGGCCCGGAGGAGAGCCGAGTCGCTCAACCTTCCCGAGGGGCAGGTGGTAGTGACCCAAAGCGAGCTCCAGCGGCTACACGACCGCCTCTACCGGCTGGAGGCAGCCATGGAGGATGTTGACGCCGATCTGGCCGGGCGCCCGTCCGCCCAGGCCTACCGGCAGGCCTTCGAGCACCTCTATGACGCGGCCAAGGACGTGGCCGGGGTGGTGATCGAGCCGGCCACCGGGTAAGGCGACGGTCGGCGCCGACTGGGCCGAGAAGGACGGGGGGCGGCCACGAGGGTGGTGGCCCGCTGGCGGGTGGCGACTACGAGGTCCGCCGGTAGGCCCGAACGGCCAGCGGAACGAACACGGCGAAGATCCCGGCCAACCACAGAGCACTCTGCCAGCCGTGGAGGGCCAGCGGGCCGCCGAGGGCCAGGGCTCGCATTTCGTCGATGACGATGGTCACCGGCTGGTTCTTGGCGAAGGCCTGGAGCCAACCCGGCATCGAGCTCACCGGTACGAACGCGGCACTGACGAACGTGAGCGGGAAGAGCCAGATGAGCCCGAAGGAGCCGACCGACTCCTCGTCCCTGATGGCCAGCCCGACGTAGGCGCTGATCGTGCAGATGGACACCCCGAAGACGATCCCCAGAATGACCATGAGGATGGCGGGAACGACACCGTTCTCGAACCGAAAGCCGACCGCATACCCGACGACCAGGATCACCAGGACCGTGATGGTCAGGCGAATGGTGTCGGCCATGAGGCGCCCGAGGAGTACCCCGGAGCGAGCCATGGGCATC
>DASXMT010000145.1:0-3782 GCA_036495505.1 Acidimicrobiales bacterium
ACGTACCCGGCGGAGTGGGGCAGGCAGCCTCCCTTCGGGAGTCCGGGGTTGGGAGGCGTCGGACGAGCATGGGCGGCCTCCATGTACGCCGTCATGTCCTTCCGAGCTACGGGTCGGATGATGGCGGCTCCGTCAACGGCCGCGCTGACGGGCCGAGTGGGGGTTGGCGGCGGCTCCGGGGGCGGACGGTCGGGGGTCAACGGCAGACGCATTCCCGGCGGGGCAATCCCGTGTGTGGCACCATTGTCCTGCGACAGAGTGACAACATCCCGACCAGAGGGGGTCCGATGACTGAGCCGGGCTTTGCGCAGGTTCCGGGCTACCCTGTCGAGCTCGACGTCGAGCCCCAGCTGACCGATCGTAACCGCCTTACAACCGGGTTCCGGCTGATCCTCGGGATTCCCCAATTCATCATCGTCGGCGGATTCAACTCCTACGGCGCCTCGGCGTTGACGGGGGCGGCGTCGGTCATGGCGTTCATCTCCTGGTTCGCCGTCGTGTTCAGGGGCGAAGAACCCCGCGGCTTGTGGGATTTCATCACGTACTACATGCGCTGGTGGGTGCGCGTCGCTGCGTACGCCGCCCTATTGATGGACGACTACCCGCCGTTCGGCGACGAGCCCTATCCGACCACCTACGGGGTGACGTACCCGGCGGGAGAGAGGGACCGCCTGTCGGTGGGTCTCCGCCTGATCTACGTGATCCCCCACCTCGTCGTCCTCATCTTCGTGAACATCGCCTGGACAGTGACGACGATCATCGCCTGGTTCGCGATCCTCTTCACCGGTGCCTACCCGGCGGGCCTCTACCGGTTCGCCGTGGGGGCCATGCGCTGGAACGCCCGCGTCCAGTCCTACCTGCTCCTGCTGCGAGACGAGTACCCGCCCTTCAGCCTGACGGAGTGACGGTCCGGCGCACCAGCGTCGTCCGACTCCACCCCGCCCCCCCGAGGACCCTCAGCTGCACGCGAAGCGGGTCGATCCGAGGCGACCGCCCCGTGGAGTTGTTTGTGTCGTCGGGCAGACAGGTCGGGCATTACGTGCGCGGCGGTGCGGGAGTAGGGCGCTCAGCAGCGGCTTCCGCCGCACATAATCACCCCCGGAAGCCGCCGGAGAGACTCACCGCGCGCGGGAGCAGATCGCTCACGGTATCGCCGTCGTGTCACCTGGTCGACGTCAGAACCTAAAGCGAGTCAGGCCGCCCGGCTCAGTGCCCAACACCACGGTCGCTGAGCGTGGCTCGATGCGATACACGTCCCACGGCGGTGGTCCCTGCGACGGCGCGTTGAAGGGCGCGGTGATACCGGACCCGCTGTCATCTGGTTCCGCTGGCCACCCGGTGTCCGCCCACGCCCTCGCGACGCGCGCCACCAGGTTGGCGTCAGTCACGCGCGCTGCGGCGCCTTCGATGACGACGTCTGCGTCGCGGATCGACATGGCGATCGAGCAGCGCGGATCTCGCGCGACGTTGCGGCCCTTCCGGGTGCCCTCGCCGGTCTGGAACCAGAACGCACCGTCCAACCAAACGGCACCGACCGCAGTCACGTGAGCGCTGCCGTCTTCATTCACCGTCGCGAGCCAGGTGGTGCGCGCGTTGTGCGCATCGGGAGCTGGCCCCGATCCCTCGTCGAGCTTCTGAACGACGCCTGCCCAATCTACCGGCGGCAGCCCGTCTGCTGCACCCAAATTAAGGATCTCCATGGCGCGTCTCCTTTCGTGCCCCGGACAACTCCGGGACATCGGCGTGGGTCGTAGATCAGACGTGCGCCAATCAGCAAAGTCATCGCGCGCGGGCAATGCTCCAAGTGCCGGCGTTCGGGGATGCGGTTCCGGGGCCGGTGCATTGGGGATTCGGGGGCATGCTGCCGTCCCCTCCGCTAACAGCCAGTCAGAGGCAGTTGACGCGAAGATGGTGGGGTGCAGAGCGAGGACCGACGTGCGACCGGCCGCTTGTTCGACGAGGTGCCCGAGCTCTACGACCGGGTGCGGCCTACCTACCCTGACGAACTGTTCGCCGACCTTGTTTCTATTGCCGGAATCCACCAGGGGTCGTCTGTGCTTGAGGTGGGCTGCGGTACCGGTCAGGCGACACGCGCTTTGGCCGCCCTCGGCTTCTCGGTGACGGCAGTTGAGCCCGGTGCAGGCATGGCCGCTCTCGCCCGCCAACGCCTAAGCGGCTTTCACAACGTCCAGGTGGAGACCTCGACCTTCGAGGAGTGGGACAACCGGGGTCGCCGCTTCGACCTTCTCCTTGCCGCCGCCTCCTGGCACTGGGTGGACCCCGCAATCGGGTGGCCAAGGGCGTACGTAGTCCTTCGTCCCGGCGCATGGATGGCCCTGGTCGGCCATATCGTGGTCCGCCGGCCCAGCGAGCCCGAGGTGTACGCCGAGACCGTTGACCTGCACGACCGCTACTGCCCCGGCAACCCTGACTGGGTCATCCACCCCTTGAGGACGAGGTGCGCGCAACCAACCCGGGCTGGGGATCGGTCGAGGACCCCGGCCCCCTGTTCGGCCCGACCATCGTACAGTGGTACCCCCTCGTGCAGTGGTTCGACGGGGCCGGTTTCGCTGATCTTTTCTCCGCTCGACCTCGATATACCGACGGCTCGAACCAGAAGTTCGTGAGCCCCTTCTCAACGCCATCGCCGAACGGATCCGAGCACAGATGGGCGACCGAGCACCACGCCGCTACCTGGGGGTCCTCCGTGTTGGACAGCCTGGTCACAGACTGTCCGGAATAGGGCTCTGAGCCCTCGTTACGGGGCACGGCCGGTAATCGCCAAGATGCGATCGAGAAGTGCAGCGTCAGGCGAAACTTCTACCGGGGACCCAATAGGTCCGGCAGGGGCAATTCGGACGAATACAGCCACATGCTCAATGCAAGCTTGGAAGGTGTGCTCTGGTAGGTCGAATGCTTGGCCGGTGGCAGTGGCGATCTCCGAGCCGTGCACGACCAACTCGATCAGTGCGATCTTTGCCCCACAGAACGACGTTTTTCGAATGCCGGCCGCCGGGCATCGCCTGCCAACCTGAGGATTCATTAGACCCACGTTTCCTCACCAAGCCTCTGCGGGCCGTCCCTTGGTCTTAGTCAAGGAGATGGCGATGGCGACCGCTGAGCGTCCTCCGCACGGACCATGGAAGAGCCGCAATTGCGCAATTCTGAGAGTGAACCGATGAGACCTCTATACAAGACCCACCGGCAAGCGTAACTTGGTCTGTGGAGGCAGAAAGCTATGCACGCAGACAACGGAGATCGCATCATCGTCGAGTCGGCCAAGGTTGGCTCCGCTCGGCGCAGTGGCCAAATCGTGGAGGTACTGCATGGACGTGCCGGCGAGCGCTACCTGGTCAGGTGGGAGGATGGTCACCAGACCGAGATCTACCCCGGCCCAGACGCCAAGGTGGTTCCATCTGGATCATCCACCTGAACGGTGGATGTGGTGACAAACGGCAGTCGTGTGCCGCGGCGCCCAGGAGGTGGCTGAGCGATCGACCGCCGAAGGCTCGGTGATTTTCGCGGCCCCTATGTCGATCACCGGTCGCTACGCACACCAGGGCCGACAGGCGGCATCCGGGTTGAAGCAGGTCGTCGAGGACGTAGCCCATGGCGGGGGTATGCAAGGCGGGGACCGGCCACGGAGAGGTTGTGGCCGAGTGCTTCGATTCGGTACGAGCTTCAAGACGAATTGACGCGTCCTGACGTCAGGGAATCCGTCCGGCGATGGCCACATCGACGGCCTCGTCGCCGTACCGGAGGCGGGCGATCTTCTCGAGCGA
>DASXMT010000146.1:0-11125 GCA_036495505.1 Acidimicrobiales bacterium
ATCCATGCCACCGACGTCAAGGTGGGCCGTATCCAGAACTTCGGCTCATGGTCGCCGTACATGGTGAAAGACGGCCGGACCTGCCTGGGGATGGAGTACTTCGTCTTCGAGGGCGACGAGCTCTGGACCAGCTCGGACGAGGACCTGGTGGCCCGGGCCACTTCGGAGATCCAGTCATTGGGGCTCGTCTCGGCCAGCGACGTCGAGGTCGGCTACGTGGTGAGGGTGCCCAAGGCCTACCCCTACTACGACACCGAGTATCGGGCGAACGTGGCCATCATCGCCGCCTATCTGGACGGCCATGCCCCCAACGTGCACCCGGTGGGCCGCAACGGCATGCACAAGTACAACAACCAGGACCATTCGATGTATACGGCCATGCTCACCGTCGAGAACATCCATGGGGCGACCCATGACATCTGGGCCGTGAACGTCGAAGAGGAGTACCACGAGGAGGGGAGCAGCCAGGGACCGTCGGCCTCAGGCACCGGGCGGGACGCTCCCATCCTGCCCCGTCGGACCCCGGCGATGGCTGCCCCCACGACACCATCACCGGGGATACACAAGGATCCCAAGCCCGAGTGACGGACCCGGCGTCCAAGAACGCCCCTGGGGGCCCCGCCCGTCTGCCGACCACCCCCGCCGTTCGCCCCACCCCTGCCGCTCCCCGCACCATTCCCGCGCCGATCGATCCCGCCGGCCAGGCGATAGGCACCGGGGTGCGGCGGACAGCCCACCGGATAAGCGAGGAAGCCGAGCCCGAGCCGATCAGCCGGACCCAGCCAGGCGACAACACGACGGACGAGGCGGCGGACGACGCGGCGGACAACGCGGCGGACAACGCGGCCCAAGGCCTCGAGCTGATACTGGAGGAGATCGACTCGGTCGTCGAGCCAGTAGCGGAAGCCGCATCGATGGCCCCCGCGGTAGGGATCGCCGTCGCCGGCGGACCCATGATCACCTTGCCGGGCGACGACGAGGCAGGCCCGCACGTCGAGCGCCATCACGGCGAGTCGCTGCGTGGTGGCATCGTGCAGGCCGGTCCGGTGGCGGTTGCCGGCCTGTTGGTGAACGGCCTCGCCGTCGTGGTGGTAGTCCTCATCGCCCGGTTGGTCTCTCCCCGGGCGTACGGGACCATAGCGGTGCTCCTGGGTCTGTTCTTTATTCTGTCCATGCCCGGTTCGGCCGTGCAGGTCGGCGTGGTACGGCGGGTCACCATCTGGCAAAAGCTGGGCGAGGAGCATCGGGTGCATCCGTGGGCCTTCCGGGTCTATCGGATGGTGGCTGGGGCGGTGGTGGTCGAAGCAGTGGTGGTCTGGTTTGCCAAGGGATTCATTGCCCACGCGCTCAGGCTGCCCAATACGGCTGGGGTGTTCGCCATCCTGGTGGCAGCAGGGATCTGGATGCTGCTGTCGGTAGACCGCGGCCTGCTCCAGGCCCATCGCGACTATCGGGGGCTGGCCGGCAACCTGTTGGTGGAGGGCGTGGTGCGATGCGGGTTCGCGGTCGGGTTGGTCGCCGCCGGCTTCGGCGTGGGCGGGTACGCCATCGGCATCTTCATCGGCGAGGTGGTCGCCGCGGCCCACGCTCGTTGGCTGGCCAGTCGGGCCTGGCCTGCCATCGCTCCGGCTGGGCAAGAACGGTCGCGGCCGCCCACAGCGTCCGCACTATCGGCGGTGGGACGCACCGCACCATCGGCGGTGGGACGCACCGCACCATCCGTCCCCATAGCAGTCGCACCTACGGCGGCAGCCGCCGTGGCCCGGCGGGCGCTCCTCTACGACGTCACGGCCGCCTTCATCGGACTTGCACTCCTCGCCTTGCTACAGAACGTCGACGTGCTCATTCTCGGTCGCCAGGCTGGGAACTCCAACATCATCGGCTCCTACGCCGCCATTTCAGTCGCCAGCAAGGCCCTGGTGTTCGGGGCGCTGGCGCTGGGCAGCTACCTTCTCCCCGAGGCGACCATCCGCTGGAACGAGGGAGGTCACGCGCTCCGGCAACTGGGTGTGACGCTGTTGTTCCTCGCCGTACCCGCTGCGTTGCTGCTGGGGATCTCCATCTTCATACCCAAGCAGTTCATCACCCTGTTCTTCTCGGCCAAGCTCTCGACCGCGTCCTCGGCCTTCGCGCCGTTGGTGGGGGCCATGATCTTTCTTGCTATCTCAGTACTGTTGACCAATTATCTGTTCGGCGCTGGGCGGCGATGGGTCGTCCTCGTCCTGGCCGCCGGTGCCGCACTCTCGGTGGTCTTGGTGGCCGGAGCACACGGCAATCCCCTGGATACAGCCAAGGCCGATCTCATCGTCCAGGCTGCGTTGGCGTGCAGCATAGGCTGCCTCTTTATCGCAATACATCGCCGGGTACATCGTTCTCGGTAACGACACAGGATGGTCGCAACCCGATCGTCAAACGTGTCGAGTAGCCAATATTGGGTAGATTGCAGCTCACAATCGCCGACCAGACCCTGGGGGACAGCTGAAGTCGACGCCGCAAGCGACCAGCGATGATGTGACGATGCTCAGCCGACCCGACGCCGGAATCGGTCATGTTGCCGTGTCCGGGGCGCAGTTGGTCTTAGCCGATGAGAACGGGGTCTTCGGAGAGGTTCCCGAAGTGGCAGCGACGTCTCTGCTATCCGCCGATCCTCGCGTGCAGGCGCTGGCGGGCCGAAGCCTTCCTGAGATCGCCGAGCGTGCCGGACTCTCCCGGATCGACGTCATCGCCTGGCGCGACTTCGACGACCCTGAAGCAGGCGGGTCAGAGCTCCACGCCCATCGCGTGGTCTCGGCGTGGGCGGCGGCAGGACTCGACATCACCATGGTGACGTCATCGGTCCCTGACGCCCGACGGGTGATCCGCCGGGACGGCTACCGGGTCGTTCGCCGTTCCGGACGGTACTCGGTGTTCCCACGGACCATGCTGTCGGGACTATCGGGCAGCATCGGGGGCGGCGACGGACTGGTCGAGATCTGGAATGGGATGCCCTTCCTTTCCCCAATGTGGGCACGGAGCCCGCGGGTCGTCTTCTTGCACCATGTGCACGCCGAGATGTGGAAGATGGTCCTACCCAACGGACTGGCCCAACTGGGACACGCCATCGAGCACCGGATGGCACCCCCGATCTACCGCCGCAGTCAGATCGTCACGCTGTCCTCCTCCTCCAAGAACGAGATCGTCGAACGCCTGCGGATACCGGCAGAGCGGGTGACGGTGTCGCCTCCCGGTGTCGAGCCGGCCTTTTCCCCGGGCGGCGAACGCTCGGAGGCGCCTTTGGTCGTGGCCGTTGGCCGCTTGGTCCCGGTCAAACGATTCGAATTGCTGATCGACGGGTTGGTCCGGCTGAAGGCCAGGCACCCCGACCTGCGCGCCGTGATCGTCGGCGAGGGCTATGAGCGCCCCCGGCTGGAGGCGCTCATAGCCGCACATGGGGCCGGGGGTTGGATTTCGCTGCCCGGCTACGTGCCCGAGGACGAGCTGATCTCGCTGTACCGGCTGGCCTGGGTCGTGGCATCCACCTCGTTGCGCGAAGGGTGGGGGATGACCGTCACCGAGGCCGGCGCCTGTGGGACGCCATCGGTGGTCACCAGGATCAGTGGCCATGAGGACGCGGTGGTGCACGGACGGTCCGGCCTCCTGGTCGACGACCAGGACGGTCTGGTGGCGGCCCTCGATGCCACCCTTGCCGATGAGGTGGCGCGCAAGCGCCTGGGTATCGGTGCCCAGGAGCACGCCGAGCAGTTCACCTGGGATGCCACCGCCCGCGCCACGCTGGCCGTGCTCGCCGCCGAGTCGCTCAGTTGCCGAGGCCGGTAGAGCGCTCAGTCGCCGAGGCCGGTAGAGCGTGAAGCGGGGCCAGTTCCCGACGGGATCGGCGCCCTGGGCGAGTCGGACGGGTCAACCGGTCCCACCCCCGGTCCCGGCCTCCGAGTGTGAGCCCCACGCGGACGTTTGGGACCGCGGGCGGAGGAGCGGGTCGACACGAGCCGGCTGACCAGCTCCACGACCGCGTCAGCACCCAGGAAGACCACGGCCGCCCACGCCAGGTTGCTGGCCGCGCCGAAGTACGTGGCCCAGCCTCCGCCCACGGCGGCGTCGCCCAGGTGCGACTGCTCGACGACCGTATAGGTTCCGGCCGCGACCAGCAGGCCGATGGCCGCCAAGCCGAGCAAGACCCGCACCCGGGGCACGAGCAGTGAGATGAGGGTGGCCACGCCGACGATCAGCCCGGTGAGCGGGCGAGCGATGAGACCCCCCACCAGCCCGGTGGCAATCGCCGCACCCAGCGACACCGGCCAGCTGACCCGGGGACGACCGGGCCGGAACGGGGACCAGAGCCGCGGCGCCGGGACGTCCCCGGTCCATGCCGTCGTGTCGCCGCGTTCGGTTCCCGCATGGGCAACCGCCCTTCGGGACGGTCTCCAGGGCCACCGGAGGGTGCGCACCAGGCGTACGTAGATCCGCCGGCGTACCCGCTCGGGCAGGTAGGCCAGCAACAGGCACAACAGGATGGTCAACGCCGAGACGATCAGGCCTACGTTCACCCGGGACTGCGGCGTCCAGCGCAGGGTCACGTCGAACGAGCCGGAGGACCCGGCCTTGACCAGGTCGGCGCCGGTCACCTTCCAGCCGTTGGCGAAGCCGTCGATGAGCACGGGTTTTCCGAGACTCCCCGCTCCTGTGAGCTGAGCGGCCCAGCCGCTGTTGATGCTCTGTCCCATGATCAGCTCGAACGGGGCCGTTGCCTTGCTCACCCGGAGGTGCATTGCCGTCGCCGTCTTGGAGGTGACGTCGACGGTGGTCGTGGGTTCGGCAGGAGGTGCGGCGATGGCAGAGGCCGAGACCGGCGCCGCCGCGGCGCCCCCGGCCGCCGAGTCCAGGGCCACTCGGTCGAGGTCGAATCCCGTGGTCAGTTGGTTGTTCACCAGCGTGTCCCCGTAGGCAGCGGTAAGGGTATGGGTCCCGGCCCCGAGCGGGATCCCACCGGCATCGGGACCGCAGAACGTGACGTTCAGGGGGTTGGTCCGGGCCAGCGCCGTTTGGGTGGACCCGGACACCGAGATCCAGACGGGTTTGCCATCGATGGAGAGCAGGTCGTCTCGACAAGTGGTGGGAATGGCCGCCGGCAGCGGCGACGCGTGCAGACCGGGGATGCCGACCTCGGCCACACCCAACGGGAGCGCCTGCGGGAGCTGGCTGTAGTAGTTGACCGTGTCGACCATGCGGACCGTGGTGAACGTGATGGTGATGTGCTGACCGGTCAGGGACGGGAAGGACAAGGGCACGTTCACCTCGGATCCCGCCGTCCTCCCGTCGGCGATGGCAGGGAGGGTGAGGTGCCGGGACCCGTTCTCGGTGCTGATGGTCAGTGAGGTGGGGACCGAGTGCTGCCCATCGGCCAACAGCTGCAGGTCCAACGTGGAGAAGGAGACGGGAGACGGGAGGTCGTACTTGAGCCAGGCACCGGTCTGGTGGGATGCACCGAGGCCGGGCACCCACGCCGTCTTGGGATTTCCGTCCAGGGTCTGAATGGCCCCGTCAGTGAGATCGCCGTTGAGCCGACCTGAGGAGTAGGCCACGATGCCGCTTCCCGTCGCACCCGGTCGGCCGGCCAGCCTGTCGATGGCGTCGTCGGGGATCAGGGGCGAGATCCGGGCCTGCCCGGTGAGGGAGAAGGTACGAGCGGTGGGCAGCCAGAACGAGCGGGACAGGAACGGCTCGATATCGGACCGAGGCGGTTTGTTGGCGCTGCGCAACCGGGTGAACAGGAAGGTCAGCCGGTCGTTGGCCGAGGACGGGCCGGCCGCCCGGAGCAGGTCCTGGGGGAGGGCAACGGTCTCGTCCGCCCGGACCCCGGGTATGCGCACCTCGGCAAAGCCCACGGCGGTGGCCCCGGTGAAGGTATGGGTGCCGGCGAAGGCGTCCACTCGGATCCGCATGGTCGTGAAGCGCCGGGCCGGGAAGGTCAGACGCTGTCCGGCCGTCGTCCGCGACGCTGGACCGAGGTTGACGGTGACCGGAGATCCGCCGTCGAAGGTCAGGGTCACCCGGGTGATCCACCGATTGGGGTCACCCGTCTGGGGCTGTACGAGGGTGACCGTCCCGATGGACGTCGGGCGGGTCAGCTTGATCTGCCACCACTGACCGAGGGGCGAGGCGAACGAGTCGTCGAGCCACTGGGTCTGGACATCGTTGTCCAGGGCGGCGGACGGGCGATCCTCGGCAAAGTAGGTGACCGAGTTGGCATAGGACGACGCCGAGACGGCGGAGATGCCATTGAATTCGGTGGTGGTCTGGGCATCGGCCGGAGCTTTCGGGAAGATGTTCAGTGGTGCATCGCTGGGATCCTCGGTGTCCGGGCTCTGGCTGGCCGTCTCGGTGTAGCCGGCGTTCTCCTCGAGGGAATTCCACCGGAACCCCCGCTTGCGGTTGGTGTCGGTCACCAACAGGTCGGCCGGGTGAGACAGCGTCGACTCCCGGAGCGACTTGTCGGTGTCCAAGGTGCCGGCATAGAGGATGGTCGGGTTGGTGGCCAGCACGCCCATGGCGGCGGCGTTCACGAGGCCGCTGGCGTCCCCGTCCACCACCAAGGGGTGGGCCAGGGACTCGCCGCGAAAAATGGGCCGAGGCTTGGCCACCGTGTAGGACACCAGGGGGCTCGGCCAGGGCGAGTTGGCCGGAAGCCCGAGTGCGGCCTCGTCCAGACGGGGGATGGTGGACACATTGGGGCGAGGGGCGCCATAGGACACGGGGCCGGAGAGTCCGGCCGGCGTGGGCTGCAGCTGAGAGGCCAGGACCTGGGGGTCGGGTGTGTCGTAACGCTCGTAGGCCTGGTCGTACTGGACGAGGACGTCCCCCGCGCTCATCAAAGAGGCGATGGGGGCCAGAGCGTTCCAGTCCATGGTCACTTCTTGAATGGGGACGTCCACCGCGTTCAGGACGTCGGCGGTGGGAAGCGATCCCATGATCTGCTGCTCATGGGTCACGAAGGGCCGCGTCAGAAGAGCAGGCCAGACGGTGTCGATGGTGTCGCCCCACCGGTAGGCGGCGAAGTTGTTCCCCGGGATGGCGAAGACCCGGGTGGCGGTGTGGACGGAGTTGAGCTTCTTCGCCGCCTGATGGACATAGCTCGGGACGTGCGCCGGCTGGGTGAAGCCGTCGGCGACGACGGCGCCCGTCCACAGGGGCGTCGTGGCCACGATCACCACCCCAACGGCCGCCACTCCGACGATGAGCCCGGTCCGGCGCACCCGGGCGACGAGTGCCGAGACCCCAGCCCCGAGGAGCATGGCCAGGCTCAGCAGGACCAGAGGGGTGGCCCGGTCGGTCGAGCGCATGGCCAGCCCCGCGGTGGTGTTCACCATCAGGTACTTGAACACCGAGCCCACACTGGACGGATTGGCGTAGGGGTAGGCGCCGACCGAGAGGATCATCCCCACCACCACGATGAGGATGAAGTAGGCGCGGTGCCGCCACCGGACGAAGACGGCGGCCACGAAGGAGATCACCGGAACGGCGAAACTGAAACCGATCAGCCACAGGTTCTGGGTGTAAGCCACCGAGCTCTGGGTCCAGGGGCCGTCCCGATCGCTTCCGTAGAAATACCAGTACCCGAGGCCGCGGAGTATCTCCGAGGCCAGAGCGGTGGCGCTGGTGGTGGGAACGGTTTCGGTGTACTTCAAGACGTTGACCCCGAATGCCGCCTCCACCTGAAGGCCGACCACCCACCACAGGGAGGCCAGCACGGTCAGGAGCCCTACCCGCCAGGCCACACCCCAGGCCCGTCGCCACGTCGCCTCCTTGGCGATCACGACGGCGTAGACGAGCCAAAGAATGGGTGCCAGGCCCACATAGATGATGGAACTGGCGTTGATGCCGCTGACCAGGGCGACGACCAGGGCAAAGAGGGCTGGGTAGCGCCACCCTCCCTTGCGGAGGGCCAGGATCACGAAGGCCAGCATCCAGGGGAGACCGGACCAGGGCAGCAAGATGACCGAGATCCGACCGGAGTACTGGAGCACGTACGGGGTGAGCAGAAAGGCGAGGGCGGCCACGTAACGACCGGGCCCGGTGAGCCCCACGGTCCGGCACAGGTAGAGGACCCCGGCACCGGCAGCGAAGAGGATGGCGCCCATCCACAGTCGCTGGGCAATCCACAGCGGTACGTGCAGCTCGGCCAGGACCCAGTAGAAAGGGCCCATGGGCAGGACATAGCCGATGTTCTCGTGGGTGACGGTGCCAAGGGCCACGTTCGGGTCCCAAAGGGAGACCGCCTGGCGGATGTAGCGACCCGGGTCCAGATAGAGGTAGGTCTTGGTGTCGTCGGTCACTGTGCCCGGCTGGGAGGCCAGCATGGGGATGAAGGCGAACAGGGCGATCACCAGGTAGTCAGCGGCCGACCTGATGCGACTGGGCGACCTCAGGACGACGTAGGCGGCCCGCAGCCTGCCGCGGGCGCTGACCACCGTGGGCCGAGGAATGGAGTCTGGTTCCGGCACGAGTGCTCGGTAGTGTAAACAACCAATCCCCGCCGGTTGCATCGACACCTACCAGGAAAGACGCCATGAGCCAGGAAACAAGGCAGCAACCACCAGCCACCGGAACCACCGCCGATGCGGGACGCCTGCCCGGGAGGCCTCCCGGATCCCAGCGTCCAGCCGACACGCGCTTGACCGGCGAACGGCCCATGGAGGGAGTGACCCCTGACTCCCTGCTGGCATTGCATGCGGCCGGATACCGGTCGGTGATCGAGCGGCTGGGTGCCGGGCCCATGCTCGACGTGGGCTGTGGACAGGGTTTCGAGTCCGTGCGCTTCGTCGCCGACGGCCGGCCGGTGTTCGGGGCCGACTACAGCGCCGATGCCGTCGAATTCGCCCACAACCGTTGGTCCTCGGCCGGCCTCCGGGTGGCCCAGATGAACGCCCTCTCGTTGGGCTACGCCACCGGAAGCTTCCGCTGGGCCTGTTCCTCCCATCTGATCGAGCACTTCGACGACCCCGAAGGCCACGTCCGGGAGTTGGCCCGGGTGCTGGCCGACGATGGGACGGTGTTCTTCCTCACCCCGAACGCTCCGGCCGACTTCGAGAACCCCTTCCACATCCACCTCTTCGAGCCGCCGGAGCTCCGCCGCCTCCTCGAGAGGCACTTCAACAACGTGGAGATCCAGGGACTCGACGCCGTGCCCCATGTGAAGGCCGACTTCACTGCCCGTCGGGTCAAGGCGAACAAGGTGCTCAAGTTGGATGTCCTCGATCTGCGACACAAGATCCCGAGGGAGTGGTACATCGCCACCTACACCCGGGTCCTGCCCATCGCCTATCGGCTCATCGCGCGGGGTGATTCCGGCGGCGAGACCGGAATCACCGGCGACGACTTCTTCGTGACCGACGAGCTGGACCCCACCACCATGGTGCTGTTCGCCACCGCCTCTCGCCCCCGTCGTCCCTGATCGGAAGGGGCGGCCGATGCTCACCGTGGGTCTGACCGGAGGAATCGGGGCGGGGAAGTCGGCGGTGGCCGACCTCTTGGCCGAGCACGGAGCCGTGCTGATCGACGCCGACCGGATCGCCCGGGAGGTGGTCGAGCCGGGCGGACCGGCCTACCAGCCGCTCGTCGATCGATTCGGGCCGACCATCGTCGACGCAGCCGGAAGAGTCGACCGCCCGGCCCTGGCCGCCATCGTCTTCTCCGATCCTGGGGCACTGGCCGACCTGAATGCCATCACCCATCCGGCCATCGGTGCCGAGATGGCCCGGCGCAAGGAGGCGGCCGAGGGGACGGACCAGGTGGTCGTCCTGGACATCCCCCTCCTGAAGGCGGCCCACCGCGAGACGATGTCCCTCGACTCCGTCGTGGTGGTGGATGCCCCGGTGGAGACGGCTCTGGCTCGTCTGGTCGAGCTGCGGGGCATGACCCGGGAGGACGCCGAGGCCCGCATGGCCGCCCAGGTGTCCCGCGAGGAGCGGTTGTCGGGCGCCGACCTGGTGGTGGACAACTCGCTCGACCTCGGCCACCTCCGGAAAGAGGTCGAGCGGGTGTGGGCAGCCCTGATGGCCCGGCAACGGGAGCTCGGTGACGCCTCGGTGGGAGGCTCAGGGTCCGCCTGAGGGCCGAGGTGACGAACTGACACGGCCTGACCGGAGAGCCCGCCGATGCTGTCGCACCCTCCCGGTACCATCGGATGGTGCCGCGATTCGAAGTCGTTTCCCCCTTCCGACCCTCGGGAGACCAGCCTGAGGCCATCTCGGCCCTCGTCGAGGGGGCCGAGCGCGGCGAGCGCTACCAGACCCTCCTGGGCATCACCGGTTCGGGGAAAACGGCCACCATTGCCTGGACCATCGAGGCGTTGCAGCGGCCCACGCTGATCATCGAGCCCAACAAGTCCCTGGCCGCCCAGCTGGCCTCGGAGCTCAAGGACTTCTTTCCCCACAACCGGGTCGAGTACTTCGTGTCCTATTACGACTACTACCAGCCCGAGGCGTACGTACCCTCATCGGACACCTACATCGAGAAGGACTCGTCCATCAACGACGAGATCGACCGGCTCCGCCACGCCACCACTTCGTCGCTCCTGCTGCGCCGGGACACCATCGTGGTCGCCTCGGTGTCGTGCATCTACGGTCTGGGATCGCCGGACATCTACCGGGACCGGATCATCGCGCTCCGGCCCGGCGAGGTCCATGAGCAGCGCACCCTCTTGCGCCGCCTGGTGGAGCTGGCCTACACCCGCAACGACATGACCCTGAACCGGGGCCAGTTCCGGGCCCGCGGGGACACCGTCGAGATCCATGCCGCCTATGAGGAGCAGGCGGTCCGGATCGAGTTCTTCGGGGACACGGTGGAGCGGATCCGCCCCTTCGACGTCCTCACCGGGGAGATCGGCGAGGACATGGACGAGCTGGTCGTCTTCGCCTCGACCCACTACGCGGCCAACGACGACACGCTGCGCAACGCGTTGCTGGGCATCGAGACCGAGCTGCGTGAGCGCCTGGGCGAGCTGGAGGGGTCGGGCCGACTGCTCGAGGCGCAACGGCTCCGGATGCGGACCGAGTACGACCTGGAGATGCTGGCCGAGACGGGGGTGTGCAGCGGGATCGAGAACTACAGCCGCCACCTCGACGGCCGC
>DASXMT010000147.1:0-8830 GCA_036495505.1 Acidimicrobiales bacterium
CTCGCTCGAGGCAGACGTGAAGGATGCCGACCAGGCGGTTGGAAAGCTGACGGAGGGCTTGGTGGTGGGTCTTGCCTCTGGCTCGCAACTGGTCGTAGTAGTCCCGGGCGCCCGGCGAGGAGTTGAGTGCGCAGAAGGCCCATCGGTCGCAGGCGTCCGCTAGGCGGCGGTTGCGGGAATAGCGGGCCAAGACGACCCTGCTGCGACCCGACGCCTTGGTGACAGGTGACGTGCCGGCGTAATTCTTGCGAGACTTGGGACCGGAGAACCGAGTTCGGTCATCACCGAACTCGCCCAGCACCCGGGCTCCGAGGACCGTCCCAAGTCCTGGCAGGGAGAGGACGACCTTGGCGTCCGGGTGCTGCTCAAAATGCTCCGACAGTGCTACTTCGAGTTCGTTGATCTGCTCGTTGAAGGTGGTGATGAGGGCCAGAGCCGATCGGGTGACCAGCCCGTGGGCCCGGGCGATGACCTCGGGGGCCTCGAGCTGGTCGGCCCGCAGGGCCGCTTGGATCTCCACGGCCCGTCGGTCGATGTTGCGCTGGCGTCCACCCCGACGAAGCGCCGAGGCGATCTTCGACCGTGACAGCCCCCGCCCGAGCTCGGGGGTGGGGGCGATGGCCAAGACGGCCAGGGCGTCCATGCTGGACAGATCGGTGCCAAAAGCGTCCAGCGCCCCGGGGTAGTACTCCCGCAACGCGGAGCGCAACGCATTGACCTGGCGCTGGCGGTCCCAGATGGCGCTCTGGTGGGCCCGGGCCAGCAATTTGACGCCTTCGGCCAGATCCGAGTCGCCGGCTATGGGTCGATGGTTGTGCCGATCCGTGCGCACCAGGTCGGCCAGGACCTTTGCGTCACCGGGATCCGATTTGGCCCCCGAGGTGGCATGGCGATCTCGGTAGCGCGCAGACGCCATGGGGTTGACGGCATAGACCTCGTAGCCGGCGGCCAACAACGACCAGATCACCAACCCACGGTCGATCTCGATGCCGACGATGACCGCTTCGTTCTCTTCCGCGTGTTCGGCGACGAGTGCATGGAGCTCGCCAATCCCAACAACGCTATCGGGGACCCGGCGTTTTCCGAGTACCTCTCCGGCCTCGGCCATCACACAGACGTCATGATGATCCTCGGCCCAGTCCACTCCTACAAGGACCACTGTTTCTCCTCCTCTCGCTCGTGAGCCCGAGGAGTTCCGCAGCGACCTAATGGATTAGTGCTCAAGGCACGACACCCCACCAGCTGTCTCGCTCCTCACCGCCCGGCGGGGCACGCTCTAGCGATAGGGCTCACGGCCCAGGCCAACTGAGTGCTGCCCGCCGGGTGGCTCGGAGACCAGCTTGCCCCTTGCGAGCCGGTCCGGTCCCATTAGGCCCCGCTCCCGGAGGCTGGCGGGACGTACCTTGAGCTCGGCCTCGAGCGCCCGGGCAACACTGGCCGTGCGATGCGATAGATCTTGGACTTCAGCCAGACATGGGAGCAGTCTTGAACGATGCAGGCCGTCAGGTATCGACCCGGCCACAGCCCGATGGGCGGCGCGGTCCTCGTCTTGCCAGGGGCGCAAGGGGACGATTCTCGATCTCCCCCACACCCGGCCCGGCCCAGCCGAGCTGCGTCTCTCCACCACATCCGGCCAGAGATAGAGACAATAATTTGAGCAACGGCGATCCCAACGAGGAGGGCCTGATGGCACGAGTACTGATCACCGGTTCGAGCGACGGCCTCGGGTTGATGGCGGCCCGGCTGCTCACTGACGCAGACCACGCCGTCACCCTGCACGCTCGCAATGACCAGCGGGCCAGCGACGCTCGCCGGGTGCTCCCGGCTGCCGAGCACGTGGTCGTCGGGGAGTTGGCCGGCATCGACGGGGCCCGACGGGTCGCCGAGCAGGCCAACGCCCTCGGGCGCTATGACGCCGTGATCCACAACGCCGGGATCGGCTACCGCGAGCCCCGGCGGGTCGAGACTGGCGACGGGCTCTCGCACGTGTTCGCCATCAACGTTATTGCCCCGTACCTGCTGTCGGCCCTCATCACTCCGCCGGACCGGCTGGTCTACCTGAGCTCGGGCATGCACCGAGTCGGCAACCCCGCCCTGCACGACCTGCAGTGGTCCAAACGCCGCTGGAATGGGGCGCAGGCCTACTCAGACAGCAAGCTCTTCGACGTCGTGCTGGCCTTCGCCGTCGCCCGCCGCTGGCCAGGCGTGCTCTCCAATGCCCTCGAGCCCGGCTGGGTCCCGACCAAGATGGGCGGCCCTGGTGCACCCGATGATCTCTCCTTGGCACCAGTGACGCAGGCCTGGCTCGCGGTGAGCGACGATCCCGCGGCAACCGTGACAGGCAACTACTTCTACCACCAGCACCTACGCGACGTTCACCCGGCGGCACGATCGGTCGAGGTTCAAAACGGACTGCTCGACCGGTGCGCCGACCTCACTGGGGTGGTGCTACCGAAGCCGCGATGACTCGTCTCAGGTGTCCGCGAGGCAATGGTCAGATCTCAATCTGTTGCCGGGGCGGGGCGGCGCTCGCGGTCTCCATCGGCATCGTCTGGCTCCAACTGTTGCCGCCCCCAACCAGGGTCAGAGCCTGGAACTCCTATGCGCTGGCTGTCGGCAGCTGCCTCAGTCCGATGTCGTTTCCGTCGGCGTCCATAACCTTTGCGACGAGCAGTCCGGCGGCCACGTCGGTGGGCTCTTGAACCACCTGTGCGCCAGCAGCCTTGAGGGCGCTGAGGGTGGCCGAAATGTCATCGACGTCGTAGAACGGGATGGGCCCGGTCATGCCTTGGTTGGGTCCATCGGGGAGGAGGCCGATCTCGGCACCGTTGACGGAAAAGCCGACATAGTAGGGCGAGTCGACGTGGGGATCGGCACCGAACAGGGCAACAAAGACCGCTTTCGCCTTGTCGAGATCCTTAACGGGGTACAGCACGGTATTCAACTGAACTGGCATGGGGTCTCCTCTGGTCAGGTCTCACCACCTTCGTGGGGTCAATGTATATGACGCCCGAGCTCAGGAGATTGTGACAGCGCACAACGCAGCAGCCTGTTCAATCTTGCCATGGTGGCCCGCTCACGCCCGAGAAAAAGGGCAGTTCCAGGTAGGATCGGCTCAGTGAGGATGAGCCTTTTGCAACAGGGCCTCAAGACGAAGGAAGAGAATTGGGCATGGAGAAAAGCGGGTCGCAGAAGAGCAAGTCTCCCTCTCAGCTGATAGACGCGAGAATCAACGAGCTCGGCGACTGGCGGGGTGAGATGCTCAGTCGGCTCCGTGCCTTCATCAAGGAAGCCGATCCTGACGTCGTCGAGGAGTGGAAGTGGAGAGGGGTTCCGGTGTGGTACCACGACGGGATGATCTGCACCGGCGAGACTTACAAGGCCGTAGTCAAGATGACCTTCGCCAAAGGAGCGGCTCTGAAAGATCCCTCGGGCCTCTTCAATTCCAGCCTTGACGGCAACACCAGGCGTGCCATCGACTTCCACGAGGGCGAGAAGATCAACGCGAAGGCGTTCAAGACTCTCGTTCGAGCCGCCGTGACCCTGAACGAGTCCAAAGCGTGAACGATCGGGTCCGCCAATTGTCTACCGACTCATCGACGTCATGTCTGCGCGGAGGCTTGGGACTGGGATAGACCTTGGGGTGATGCGTGTTGGCATATCCATCGGCACCTCATTCTCCACCGACGGGCCTCGCGGCCACAGGGAAGGGCCGCTCGCGGTGCTCAGCCAGGTGCAGGCCGCCGGCCGGGCCGGTCTCGATACCTTGACCCTGGGCGACCACCACTCCACCGGTCCGGCCGGCTACGTGCAGAACGTGCCCATGGTTGGTCGCGTTCTTGCGGAATGGACCGACCGTCCGATTGGCTGCTTGTTCCTCGTCCCGTTGTGGCACCCGGTGCTGATGGCCGAGCAGATCGGGACGCTGGCCGCCATGTCGTCTGGGCCGTTCATCGTCCAGGCCGGGCTCGGCGGCGGAGCCGGCCAGTTCCGGGCCATGGGAGCCGATCTGGGTCACCGGGCTGCCCGTCTCGAGGAGGGCATCCTCGTCGTCCAGGCTCTGCTGCGAGGCGAGACCGTCGACAGCGAGCTTTGGGGCGTCCACGGGGCCGCAATCGCGCCGCTACCGCCCGAGGGTGCGGAATGGTGGATCGGCGGGGGTGTGTCGAAGGCGATCGACCGGGCTGCCCGCCTTGGTGACTGCTGGTACGGCAACGCCGACCTCACCCCCGATACGGCCGCTCGAGATATCGAGATCTATCGGGAAGCGTGCACTCGCCACGGTCGCAGTCCGGTCCGCATCCCGATCCGAAAAGATGTGTTCATCGCCGACAGCCGAGCCGATGCGGAGAACGCTGGCAACGCCCTCGTAGCCGGCGGCTACCGGGGATTCGAGCGCCAAGCGGTGGCTTACGGTGATCCGGAAAGCGTCGCCGAGCAACTCTCGGTCTTCGGGGATTTGGGTTTCACGGACGTCATCATCAGAACGATGTCACCAATACCGCCCGAGATGGGGCCCGACGCGGCGGCCCGCTCCGTTGAACTGGCAGGAGATGTGCGCTCCCGGGTCGCCTGACCCTGCTCGGCACCCCTCGGGGCGATGAAGCGCTTGCCCGATGGGGACGACCGACGCGATCAAGGGTCCTGACCAGGAGTTTCACGTGCTGTCCTTGCCAACGCGAGAGGAGTGGCGGGAACGCCTCTGGGGAAGAACAATGGCCTATGAGCAACGATCTCTTCGAGGTGCCTATGGGACTTGCCGAACTGGACGAGGTACGGGAGTTGGGTCAGCAGCTCCGGGTCGATTCGGTGCGGGCGGCCACGTCAGCGGGAGCGGGCCATCCAACCTCGAGCATGTCCGCGGCCGACCTGTTGGCGGTGCTCGTCGCCCGGCATCTGCACTACGACTGGGAGCACCCTGACGAGGCCGGCAACGACCATCTGATCTTCTCCAAGGGCCACGCTTCGCCGTTGCTCTACTCGGTGTACAAGGCGGTCGGGGTCGTCACAGATGAAGAGTTGATGACCGGCTACCGGCGTCTCGGGTCCCGGTTGGAGGGTCATCCCACCCCGGTGTTGCCGTGGGTGGACGTGGCCACGGGTTCGCTCGGCCAGGGCCTACCGGATGGGGTGGGGGTGGCGTTGGCCGGCAAGTATCTCGACCGCCTGCCATTTCGGGTGTGGGTGCTCTGCGGGGACAGCGAGATGGCCGAAGGGTCGATGTGGGAGGCCCTGGACAAGGCTTCCTACTACCACCTGTCCAATTTGGTCGCCATGGTGGACGTGAACCGGCTCGGCCAGCGCGGCCCGACGGAGCTGTCCTGGGACCTCGGCACCTACACCCGCCGAGCCGAAGCGTTCGGCGCCCGCGTCATACAGATCGACGGTCACGACATTGCCGCGATCGACTCAGCACTGGCCGAGGCGGGCGACCTGAGGGGGGAACGCCCGACGATGGTCCTGGCCCGGACCGAGAAAGGCAAGGGATTCAGCGAGGTCGTCGACCGGGAGAACTGGCACGGAAAAGCGTTCCCGCCTGACATGGCCGAACGGGCCATCATCGAACTGGGCGGCGAACGTCATCTCCGAGTGCGCGGCCCCATGCCTGATCCGTCCGGGCGGTCGCCGCGGCCGGAACGGGGCCCGGCAACGGTGACCCTGCCGACCTTCGAGGTCGGCGCCGAGGTGGCCACCCGCAAGGCCTACGGCGAGACCCTCACGGCGCTGGGCGTCCGCTTGGACGTCGTGGCCATGGACGGCGAGGTTTCCAACTCCACCTACGCCGACCAGTTCGCCGCTGCCTACCCGGAGCGGTACTTCGAGATGTTCATCGCCGAACAACAGCTCGTCGCCGCGGCGGTCGGCTTCAGCGTTCAAGGCTACGTGCCGTTCGCCTCCACCTTTGCCGCGTTCTTCACTCGGGCCTACGACTTCATCCGTATGGCGGCTATCTCGCAGGCCAACATCCGCCTCGTCGGCTCCCATGCCGGCGTCGAGATCGGAAGCGACGGGCCCTCCCAGATGGCGCTGGAAGACCTGGCCATGATGCGAGCCGTGCACGGCTCCACCGTGTTGTACCCCTCCGACGCCGCCTCCGCGGCCGCGCTGGTCGCGGCCATGGCCGATCAGTCCGGAGTCGTCTACCTGCGGTCCACCCGTGGTGCCTACCCCGTCCTCTATCCGTCCGGGGAGCAGTTTGCCATCGGCGGCTCCAAGGTGCTCCGCTCGTCCCCTGAGGACCAGGTAACGCTGGTAGGGGCCGGTGTCACCCTGCACAACTGTCTCGCCGCCGCCGACGCCCTCAACGACGAGGGGGTGGCCGCCAGGGTGATCGACCTGTACTCGCTCAAGCCCATAGACACCGCCACCCTCACGGCAGCCGCACAGGAGACCGGCCGTCTCGTCCTCGTCGAAGACCATCATCCCGAAGGCGGGCTCGGGTCTGCCGTCCTCGGCGCCCTCGCCCAGAGCCGAGGCGGTAGCCGGGCGACAGTGACCCATCTTGCGGTTACCGAAATGCCCGGATCTGGCTCGAGCGCCGAGCTCCTCGACGCCGCCGGACTCGGCCCCGACGCCGTCATTGCCGCTGCCCACGCCCTCCTGGACAGCGACGCCGGCTAGTGCGGGCCACCGGAGGCGGTTATGAAGGCACCGTGAACGCAGTTGTGACACCACCGTTGATGGGAAGGGAACGTTCAGGCACGAACCCGGAACCGTTGCCCATGTGGCCAGGTGAAGCTCACCTGGACCTCAAGTCCGCCGCCGGAGCGGGCATGTGCCGTGACGCTGGCCCCGTGAGCCTGGGCAATTGCCTGGGTGATGGCGAGACCAAGCCCGTGTCCGTCCACGCGGCCGACACGCTCGGTGCCGTTCGGTCGAAACGGTCGGAAGAGCCACTCGACCTGCTCCGGGGGAACCACCGGGCCGGTATTGCTCACGGTGAGACTGGCGCTGCCAGCTGAGACAGTAGAGACCTCAACGCTTCCGCCAGGAGTGTTGTGGCGCAACGCGTTGTCCACCAGGTTGGCCACCAGCCGCTCGACCAGCCTGGGGTCACCGGCGGCCGGGGCGGCACCGAGGGTCGCGTCGATGCGGATGGCTCGGCGTTCTGCCTCGTGTCTGCGGCCGAGGAGGACGGTATCGGTGATCTGGGCGAGATCCAATGGCTCCCATCGTCCATCACCAACAGCCCGACATGGCGCGCCGCGATCGGCAGCGTCATCTACCTCGTCCTCATCGCCCTTCTCGCCCTGGGGGTGGCCACCGCCATCCGCGAGACCGCCGTCTCGATCGGGTTCGTGCTCGGCCTGCTCTACCTGCCTCCCCTGCTGGCCGCCTCATCGGGACGGTCGATCCGGGAAGCAGCCTCGGCACTACAGTGACCTGAGCGAGACGAGGAGAACTGCCCATGGCCACCGTGAGCATCCGTTACATCGTCAATGACATAGACGAGTCGATCACCTTCTACTGCGAGCAGCTCGGCTTCGAGGAAGTCATGCATCCGGCTCCCACCTTCGCCATGCTCTCCCGCGGCGATCTGCGGCTCGTGCTCAGCGCGGCCGGCGGCGGCCCGGGGGGAGGCCAAGCGATGCCGGATGGAACGCTGCCCCAGCCCGGTGGGTGGAACAGGTTCACGATCGAGGTCGCCGACCTCGCGGCCACCGTCGAGACACTCCGCGCCGGCGGCGCCCGGTTCCGGAACGACGTCGTGACCGGGGTGGGCGGCAAGCAGACGCTGCTCGAAGACCCCTCTGGAAACCCGATCGAGCTGTTCGAGCCCATCCTGCCGGAGGCGTCGCTGCGACCGTCTTAGGGTGCGTCGCCTCGACTAAGTCAGCCGCCGTCGTAGCCACCAGTAGCTCACCCCGGCGAGCGCCAGCGCCAACACGACGAACAACGCGGTCTCGTAGATCTGGAAGGGCCAGTAGCGGCTAGCAGGCTGGTAGGTCGCAACTCCGTGGAACTTCGCCGCGATCACGGAAATGCAGTGCTGGAACTGGCCTCCAGGACCAGCCACAGCGTGCTTATAGCCGAGCCTCTCGTCGACTCGTTGTGTGGGTCCGGTGACCCCCGGGCAGGCCTTGTTCAAGAATGCGCTGGTGGGCGGGTTGCCCGCCTTGTCCACGATGGACGTGGAAAGGACCCACCCGTTCGGAACGGTCAGGTTGGGCGCTGCGACCCTCACGCCCGTCGGCGTCATGACAAACCCGCCGAACGCGTTCGCCCCGAGTTTCAGACTCTCGGTGACCGGTGACTGGAAGTGGGGACGGATCCAGTAGGTCACGGCGAGGCGAACCCCCACAAACGCGGCCACCGTCGTCGCCATGGCTGGGAGGGTCTTTCGGAAGAGAATACCGGTCGTCGCTCCGAGCGCGAAGGCGAACAACGCGTAGCCGAAGGGCACGATCCCGAAAATCCCGAACAGGGCGGGCGAGAATCGGTTCTGGTTAACGATGTTGATCGGGTTGGCCCACCACGCCACCAGGAGGCTGAGCCCGCCGGCAAGCAAGCTGCTCGACAGACCAACAAGGGCGAGCTTCACCGTCAGCCACCGCGCTCGGGTGACACCTTGCGTCCAGGCGAGGCGGAAGGTCCCGGACTCCAGCTCACGGGCGATGAGGGGCGCGCCGAAGAAGATACCGACCAGGGCCGGCGCGACCAGCAGCACCGCTATGAGCGCGGTCTGCAAGGCCTTGTCGGTCGACGTGACCTGGCTCGGCGACGCACGGTAGACGTCCATGAGGTGCGGGCCGGTGACCGCCAATACCACGGAGACGACGACGAGCGCCCCGATGCCGGCGATCGCCTCGGTGCGGAACTGGCGCCAGGC
>DASXMT010000148.1:0-1715 GCA_036495505.1 Acidimicrobiales bacterium
AGAGCTTCGCCGCCCGAAGCGAGCTGGCGGGCGATGGCCGATCGGGTGCCTCCGGTGCCGATGATTGCCGTGGTCAAGATGGAGATCTCCGGCCCGTCAGGAAGCTCACTCGGATTTGGTCGATGGCCAGTGGTCGGGGGACCAATCGCCATCCGGGTCGGTCGTTTGCCCCACTTCGATCAGGTGACCATCGGGATCGCGGATGTAACAGCGAGTCTCGTACGGGTGTTGCTTCGGCGGTGTCAGGAACTGAGCGCCCCGCGCGCTCCATTCGGTGTACGCCGACTGAATGTCGGTCACTCGTATATTGAGGAAACGGCTGACCCGGTTGGGATCGCCAGGCGTCGCCAGGGTGACCTCCGGCTTGTCGTCGGTGGGGCCTCCGCCGACGTTGATGATGACCCAACTGTTCGACAGCTGGACATACGTGAGCCCTCCGGGTCCGGAGAACGCGTCCCTGCCTCCGAGCACTTCGGTGTAGAAGCGACGGGAGCGCTCGACATCGTCTGACACGATGAAGTGGGCCAGCACCATTCCTTCTGGGGGCGGTGGGAGCTCGTCGGCGGACGCATTCGATGGCCAGTGATCGGGCACCCAGTCCCCCTCCGGGTCAGTGGTCTGCCCCACTTCGATCAGGTGGCCATCGGGATCACGGATATAGCAACGGATCTCGTACTCGTGCTGCTTCGGCGGCGTCAGGAACTGAGCACCCCGCGAGTTCCATTCGGAGTACACGGTCTCCATGTCCTTGACCCGGATGTTGACGAAACTACTCACCCGGTCCGGGTTGCCGGGCGTCTCCAAGGTGACCTCCGGCTTGTCGTCGGTCGGGCCTCCGCCGGCATTGATGACGATCCAACTATTCGACAGTGCGACGTTGGTCGGCCCTCCAGGACTGGAGAAGGCGACCCGGCCGCCGAGCACTTCGGTGTAGAACCGCCGAGAACGCTCGACGTCGTCCGACACGATGAAGTGGGTGAGGAGCATATCTACTTGGGGCGGTGCGACTTCGGCCATCTGCTACCTCCGACGGTTTGTCACGGTCATGGCCGTGCCATCTGCGCCTGCATCGGCCGTAAGGGAGGCGGCACTTTGGCGACCTCCGTTCGAAGGCTTTTGAAAGCCGCATCGAAGATGGTCGAGAAGCTCGGGAACGGCTGGATGACGTCGCTCAAAACCTCCAGCGGTACGCGGGCGCGTATGGCGAGCGTCGCCTGCTGGAGCCACTCGCCGGCCTCCGGTCCGAGCGCGTACGCGCCGGTCAACCCCGCGCCGTCGCTTAGCAAGGTCAAGAATCCGTTCGACTGGGCGTACCGGTGGCTGTACGTCGCGGTCTTGGACACGTCGGTCAAGAGCGTCGTGCTGCTGTAGGGCGCCTCCGCGGCACCGACCGCGGCCGCCTGCGGGTCGGTGTACGTCACGCGCGGCACGGCCTCGTAGTTCACCGGGTGCCTCTCTCCGGCGATGTTCGCCGCCACGACGTCGCCCTCGTACTCGCCGACGTGTGTCAGGGGCCAGATCCCGTTGACATCACCGATGGCCCATGTCTTTTCGGCGGCGCGCAGATACTCGTCCACCTGGATCCCGTGCGGGTTCTCCTCGATGCCGACGGTCTCGAGCCCTATCCCCTTGACACGAGGGTGACGGCCGGTCGCCACCAGCAGTTTCTCGCCCCGCACCGAGGTGCCATCCGAGAGCCTCAGGACGTAGTCGCC
>DASXMT010000149.1:0-12361 GCA_036495505.1 Acidimicrobiales bacterium
GCGGTGCCGCGGGAGCGGCGGGTGCTGCTGCCGGGGCCGGGTGTGGTGCGGCCACGGAAGCGGGCGGCGGCGGGATCGGAGGGGCGGCCGGAGCAGCGGGCGCGGGTGGGATTGCGGGTGCCGCCGGAGCAGCGGGTGCCGCCGGAGCAGCAGCTTCGGCAGGGGCAGCCGGCGGGGCCGGTACCTTTGCCGGCGCTGCGGCCTCGGGTGCGGGAGTCTTGGCCGGGCGCTGCTGGGCGATGAAGCGTCCTTCGACCACGGCCTCGGCGATCACGCGGCAGAGCAGGGTGCCCGACCGAATTGCATCGTCGTTGCCCGGGATCACGTGGGAGATGACGTCGGGGTCGCAGTTGGTATCGACCACGGCCACGATGGGCAAGCCGAGCTTGTTGGCCTCGGTCACCGCGATGTGCTCTTTCTTGGTGTCGATCACGAAGATGGCATCGGGCAGGTGGTCGAGACCACGGATCCCGCCCAGGTTGCGCTGGAGCTTCTCGAGCTCACGGGTGTGGCGCAGGGCCTCCTTCTTGGGCATGGCGTCGAAGTCGCCGGCCTTTTGCATGGCCTCGAACTCCTGCATGCGCTTCACCCGGGTGGATACCGTCTGGAAGTTGGTCAGCATGCCGCCCAACCACCGCTCGTTCACGTAGGGCATGCCACAGGCGTCGGCATAGGTTGCCACCGGTCCCTGGGTCTGCTTCTTGGTGCCCACGAACAAGATGGTGCCGCCGCCGGCGACCAGGTCGCGGGTGTAGGCATAGGACTCCTCGATGCCCTTCATGGTCTGGCGCAGGTCGATCAGGTAGATCCCGTTGCGCTCTCCGAGGATGAACCGACGCATCTTCGGGTTCCATCGACGAGTCTGGTGCCCGAAGTGGACCCCAGCCCCGAGGAGTTGCTTCATTGTGACGACAGCCATGTACTGCTCCTTCCAGCGGTTCTTCCTCCCCGGCCGCAGCACCTCACCGATGTGAGGCGACCGTGGACGCGGCCGGGTGCGTGATTTCTTCGCGCGTTGTCGCTCCTCCGGACGGAAGAGCACACCGATATTACAGGGTTTATCCCGCTACTCCACCCGGAGCCTTCTCAGGCCCGAGGGTGGGTGCCCTCGTACACGGTGAGGAGTCGTTCCTTGCTGACATGGGTGTACACCTGGGTGGTCTGCAGGCTGGCGTGACCGAGCAGCTCCTGCACGACGCGGAGGTCGGCGCCGCCGTCGAGGAGGTGGGTGGCGAAGGTATGGCGCAGGGCGTGGGGATGGGTAGGCACCGGCGAGCGACGATCGAGGATGCGACGAACGTCTCTCGGTCCCAGGCGATTGCCTCGTTGATTGAAGAACAGCGCCTCGGCCGGGCTGGATGCCCTGACCAGCGCGGCCCGCCCATCCTCCACCCACCGCGACACGGCCTCGGCGCAGCGATCGTGCATCAGCACCTGCCGTTCCTTGTTCCCCTTCCCGATCACGGCGAGCAGCCGGCGGCCGACATCGACCCGGCCGAGATCGAGTCCGCACAGCTCGGCCACCCGGAGCCCGCTCCCGTACAGGAGCTCGAGGACGGCGTCGTCCCGCAGGCGCACGGCGTGCGCCATGGCCGTGGCTGGCATCAACTCGGCCGGGCCACCGTGTACAGCCAGACGAGGATCTGGGGTCGGCGCCGCCGCGCCGGGCGCCGCGGCCGGCGGCGTTCCATCGTCGGGGTCGAGGAGAGCGTGCAACTCGTTCCGGCCCAACACCCTGGGCAGGCGGGATGCGGGCTTGGGGGCCGACAATCGGGCCGACGGGTCGCCGGCGATCAACCCGCGCCGGTGGCACCAGGCAAAATAGGTACGAACGGCGGCAGCCTTGCGGGCGATCGTGGCCTTGGCATACCGCCGAGTGGCCAGGTAGGCCAAATACCGCCGCAGCACGATTCGATTCACATCGGAAGGCCCGGAGGCCCCACCGCGCTCAGCCCACGATGTGAACGCGTCGAGGTCCGAGGTGTAGGCCCGGACGGTGGCCGGCGAAAGACCGCCCAGGGAACGGTGAAATGCTGCCAGCTCCCACATAGACCCAGGGTAACCGGGCAGGATGGCTCCGAACAGGGACCGGGGCAGCCGGTACCCCCCTGATCGATGACCCGCGGTAACGTCACCACGACTAGCCGGAGTTCACGGAGTGCCTGTACAGGACTGGCACTCGGTCATCGCCGGCCGTCTAGCAAGGGGGGAACATGTCGAATGCGATCGATCGACGCTCGTTTCTGGCCGGGGGAGCAGCAGTCGCAGCCGGGCTCACCGTCGCCGGTGCGACGGGTGGGCTGCTCACCGGACGGGCATCGGCGGCAGAGAGCACATCCAGCGGCAAGCACGCCAACGGCATCTCGACGGCAAAGCCCAAAAAGGGCGGGAAGCTGACCTTCGGGACCACGGCGGAGGAAAAGGGCTTCGACCCGACCACCGCCACCTTCGACACCCCGGGTGTCCAGTACGCCCGGACGGTCTTCGACCCGCTGACCATCATCGACGCCACCGGGAAGGTCCAGCCCTACCTGGCCCAATCGGTCACGCCCAACCCCGACTACACGGTGTGGACGGTGACCATGCGGCCTGGCGTCAACTTCCACGACGGCACGCCCTGCGACGGCGCGGCCATCGCCTACAACTTCGAGGCGCAGAAAGCCTCGTTGCTCACCGGCTCGGCGCTGACCAACGTCGACACCATCTCGGTGACCGCCCCGTTGGTCGTCACCGTGACCATGAAGTCCCCCTGGGTCCCCTTCGACTTCTACCTGGCCGGAGGCATCGGCGGCCAGGTGGCCTATATCGCCGCCCCCTCCATGTTGAAGAGCTCTACTGGAACCTCCCACCCGGTGGGGACCGGCCCGTTCGTGTTCGGCGAATGGGACCCCAACGACCACTTCACCGCCAACCGGAACCCCGGCTACTGGCGCTCGGGCTATCCCTACCTGGACACCATCGAGTACCGACCCATCCCCGACAGCCAGGCCCTCCTCAACAGCCTTCTGTCCGGCGGTGTCGACCTGATCCAGACGGACACCTCGTCGGTGGTCAAGTCATTGCAGTCCAACACCTCCTTGTCCTATATCGACGACAAGACCCACCTCGTGGGGGAACCGGACATGAACTGCCTGCTGCTCAACTTGTCCAAGCCGCCGTTCGACAACGTGTCCGTTCGCCAGGCCGTGGCCATGGCCATCAGCTCCAAGCAGTACGCCACGGTCATCGACCAGAACGTGAACCCCCCGTCCAACGGCCCGTTCACCAAGGGTTCGCCCTACTACGCGCCCAACGGCTACCCGGCCTTCAACCCGGGCAAAGCGAGGAAGCTGATCGCCAAGGTGGCCCACCAGAGCGGGAAGCCAGTTTCTGTCAACATCAACCACGTCCCTGACTCCTTCGATTCCAAGATCGGCCAGTTCCTCCAACAACAGCTGTCCAACATCGGCATCCGGGCGTCTCTGACCCCGGTCCAGCAGGCCCAGATCATCAACACCGCCCTCACCGGCGGGTTCGAGGCCCAGGTGTGGACCCAGTTCTCGGCCACCGATCCCGACCTCAACTACATCTTCTGGAGCCCGAGTCAGATCAACTCGGCGTTCTCCATCAATATGGCCCGCAACACCGATCCGACCATGGAGACCGCCCTGATCAAGGGGCGCCAATCACCTGATCCCACCGTTCGGGCGGAGGCCTATCAGCAGGTGTCCACGCTCATGGCCAAGGACCTGCCTTATATATGGACGGACAGGAACGTATGGGCGATAGCCTCACAACCGCAGGTCGAGAATTTCAACAATCCGACCACGCCAGCGGGCCAACCCGCCTTCGGGTTGATCGCGGGCGCAATCTGGCCCGCCCAGATCTGGTTGAATTCCTAAGCAAGTCACTGGAGCCATGAGCCGCATCCTGATCATCGAGGACGACGAACGAATCCGCTCGTCAATGCGCCTGGCGTTGGAAGACGAGGGTTACTCGGTCGACGACGTAGCCAGCGGGGAGGAGGGCGTGGCCCGCTTCACCGAGCAGCCGGCCGAGCTCGTCCTCATCGACTTGATGCTGCCCGGCATCGACGGGTTCGAGGCGTGTCGCACGCTCCGCCGCCAGAGCACGGTTCCGGTGATCATGGTCACCGCCCGCTCGGACACCCACGACGTGGTCGCCGGGCTGGAGGCGGGCGCCGACGACTACGTGACCAAACCGTTCGTGGCCAAAGAGCTGGCTGCACGGATCCGCGCCCTGCTGCGGAGAGCCCGCCCCGTCGACAACGGCCCGGACGCACTGACCTTCGGCGACGTGGAGCTCATCCCCGACGCCGGGGTCGTCCGCCGCGCCGGGGTGGAGGTTCACTGCACCCGCACTGAGTTCCGGCTTCTGTGCGAGCTGGCCGAAAACCCGGGCAAGGTACTGAGCAGGGAGCAGCTGCTCGAGCGGGTGTGGGGCTACGACTACTTCGGCGATGGGCGGCTGGTCGACGTCCATGTCCGCCGTCTGCGGACCAAGGTCGAACCGGACCCGGCCAATCCTCAGTTCATCCTCACCGTCCGAGGCATGGGCTACAAGCTGGCCGTCTGAGCTCGCGGTGACCGGTCCGGCAAGCGACCCACCGAAGGCCGCTCCTCAGATCCGGATCCGTTCCTGGTCCCGGTTGGGCCTCCGGGCCCGGGTGACGGCCACGTTCGCCGTCGGGGCCTTCATCTTGTCGGCGGTGTTCGCCGGCATCACCTACTTCTCCGCCCGCCAGGCCTTCGTCAACGAGCGCCAGTCGGCCTCCCAGCACCAGGCCTTCGTCAACGCGTCGTTCGTGCAGAATGCGCTCAAGAGTTCGGGGGCCGATCCCGTACAGTCACTCGCATCGGTTGATGCGTTGTCCGGCTCGCGGTCGGTGCTCTACACCAATGGACAGTGGTTCAACACCTCCCTGTCTGTGGGCCAGAACGCGTTGCCGGCATCGATGCGCCACTTGGTGATCTCGGGGACGGCGGCAACGGAGGTATTCGCCTTGGGAGGGACGCCCGAGCTCGTGGTGGGCGTGCCCCTCACCACCGTCCACGCCAGCTACTTCGAGGTCTTCTCCCTTGACGAGCTGGCCGGCACCTTGCGGGTTCTGGCCTTGGCGCTCGGGACGGCGGCCCTGGTGACCACGATCGCCGGCGCGGTTGTGGGACGTTGGGCCAGCGGCCGGGTCCTGCGCCCGCTGGCCGGGATCTCCGAAGCGGCGGTGGCCATCGCCGGAGGGGAGTTGGGCACCCGGGTGGAGGCGGGGGACGATGCCGACCTGAAGGCGCTGGCCAGCTCGTTCAACCGGATGGCCGGAAATCTCCAGGGACGGATCGAGCGGGAAGCACGGTTCACGTCCGATGTCAGTCACGAACTTCGGTCCCCGCTCACCACCCTTTCTGCTTCGGTCGGAGTGCTCGAGACCCACCGGGACGAGCTGTCCCCTCAGGCTCAAAGGGCCCTGACCCTCCTCGACGCCGACCTGGCCCGGTTCCGACGCATGGTGGACGACCTTTTGGAGATCTCTCGGTTCGATGCCGGGTCCGCCGAGCTCTCCCTCGACGACGTGAGTCCCGGAGAGCTGGTGCGGCGGGCGGTTGCGTCCACCGTGCCCATCGGCGAGGACGGCAACCGCCAGCCGGTGGGCTTCGCGGTGGAGGTCTCCCCCGAGGTGGAGCCACTCCGGTTGCGGGTCGACAAACGGCGCTTCGAACGGATCATGGCCAACCTGGTGGACAACGCCGGGCTGTATGGGGACGGCGTATCCCGGGTCGTGGTCGAGGCCGGGCCGGGCTCGACCGCGTTCGGACCTGAGCGGCTGCGTACCGAGCCGATCACGGCCGTGCGCGTAGCGGTCGAGGATCACGGTCCCGGCGTGCCCGACCACGCCCGCCGGCATCTGTTCGAACGCTTCTACCGGGGCCGGGCCTCGGGACGTCGGGGCTCGAGCGAAGGGACCGGTTTGGGTCTGTCGCTCGTGGCCGAGCACGTGCGCCTCCACGGTGGGGCCGTGTGGATCGAAGATGCACCCGGTGGCGGAGCCAGGTTCGTGGTGGAGCTGCCCCTGGACCCCGAAGCGGCGGCGCCCGGCTTCGACGGGGGCTTCACATCATTGCCCGAAGCAGGCACTGACGCGGGCAATGGCAATGACTCGGGCATGGCCTCGAACGGTGCGCCGTCGCCGTCGTCGAGGACGGAGAAAGACGTAGAAACGGGATCATGACCAGGACGGTACGGAGCCACTCATCGTCTGGTCGAACGACACGAAGGACCGCCGTCCTTCTGGCCGTTGCTGGGCTGATCAGCGTGCTCACCGCCGCCTGCGGCATCCCCACCGGTTCGGGCCCACAGGCCATCGCCAAGGGAAACATCCCCTCCCGGCTGATCGATCCCGGCTCCACGACGACGACCATCCCCAATCCGCCCCCGGTCTACGTCACCGAGCAGATCTACCTGGTCGACCCGAACCTGCACCTCACACCCAGGAACCGGAACATTGCCCCACCGGCCAACCTCACCCAGATCGTCGACGCGCTCCTGTTGGGGCCCGTCGCAGCGGAGTCGGCCGAAGGGATCCAGAGCTTCGTCACCAGCACGTCCCCGTTGACCGGCGCCAACCGTGCGGTCGTCACCGTGGCCAACGGGATAGCCACCGTCAACTTCGCCACGAACCCCGTCCAAGTCGTCGGGGCGACCCAGACGCTCTTGGCCATCGCCCAGGTGGTGTTCACCGTCACCCAACAGGCCAACGTGACGGGGGTGTTGTTCCAGATCGGCGGAGAGCCCATCGAGGTACCGATCGGACCGAACGGGGCACTGGTGCCCGGACCGGTCAACCAGGCCCAATATCAGGCGCAGGCCCCGGTCACCACCACGACGCCGTAGTCGCCCAGGCCCCGGTCACCACGGCGACGCCGTAGTGACTCCCCAGGGACGCCCCGCCCGTCAGGGGCTCTTACGACCAGGCGACGCGGGGCGCGTCCGCCCACAGGTGCTCGAGGTCGTAGTACTCGCGGGCCTCTTCCAGGAACACGTGCACGAGAAAGTCCCCGTAGTCCATGAGCACCCACCGGGCGTCGTCCAGCCCCTCGATGCGGATCGGGGCTCGACCCTCGGCCTTTTTCAATTGCAGCTCCACCTCATCGGCGATGGTCCTGACCTGTCTGGCGTTTCCACCACTGGTGATCACGAAGGCCTCCGTGATCCCGAGAGCATCGCCCACGGACAGGATCACCGTACGCTCACCGAGCTTCGAGTCGGCGGCTCGTGCCGCCAGGAGGGAATCGTCGGGGACCGCGGTTTGGGATTGGACCGCGACCGATCGGGCAGCTGCAGTTGTCAAAGGGGTCCTCCTTCTGGCGCCGGGGCGCCGCTTTTGTTCACAACGATGGGATCGACCCTGGAAGGCCCGAGCCGACGGCCACACCCGATGGCGCGGGGGCGCCCGGGCGGTCACGGGCGATGCCGAGGATCATGATGGTAACGGCGAGCAGGGCGGCAACGAGCACCACGCAGACGACGGCGGCGATCTGACGCTTGCGCCTGGCCTCCCGCAGGGCACGGCGGCCGACGGCGGCCGGCGACCCATTCGGTTCATCGACCGTCATCAGGCCGGAATTCCCTGGGGGCTGGGGATGGGGAGCGAAGAGGGCAGCGGGCTGGCGGGAGGACCGGGCACGATATCCGCCTCGGCCGTATCGCTCTCGCTCAGCGTCGTCCATACGCTCATCTGCTCGTAGCGTACAGATTTCTGCCACGAATGCAACGGATGACGCCCTCAGGAACCAAACCGTCGACCGGTTTGCCCGCTTCCAGGCGGGCTCGGAGCTCCGTGCTCGACACGTCGAAGGGCGGGACCGGCACCGAGACCGCGTTCCACCCCGGCGGGGGCTTCTCCCGGGTAGATCCGGGACGGTCCACCACTACCAGCACCACCGACTGCTGGAGTGCTGCTTCGTTGCGCCAGGTCGGGAGGTCGGGCACCACGTCCGCCCCGACCACCAGGAACAGCTCGGACCCGGGATAGAGACTGTGGAGCTGATCGACGGTGTCCACCGTGTAGGACGGCCCGCCCCGGTCGATCTCCAGCCGACTTGCCTCCAGCCCGGGACGGCCCACCACCGCGGCCTCCACCATGGCCAAGCGGTCCTCGGCCGGGGTGACCGATCGGGTTCCCTCCTTCTGCCACGGTTCGTTCGCCACCACCAAGAGCGTCCTGTCCAGGTCGAGGGTGCGGTGGACCGCCTCCGCCGTCTCCACATGGCCGGCGTGAATGGGGTCGAAGGTTCCGCCGAACACCCCGAGGCGCAGGTGCCGGTCCACCCTCAGGTGCCGGTGAGCCGGGCGACCACCGGGGCGAAGGCCTCGTACCCGGCCTCCTGGATGACGATGTAGGAGATCCCCAGCTCCTCTCGCCGCCGCTGCAGGGTCTCGGCGATCTCGTCCACCGTGCCCACGAGGGCTATTGGGATCTCCGCCATCGCCTCGGGCGAGGTCGAGAACAACGGGGCCATCTGGGCCAACACCTCGCGGCCGTTGGGCACCACCTGCACCAGGAAGGTCAGGACCTGGAGCTCGAGCTGGTCGAAGCGCTCGCCGGCCGCGGCCCGGACCCAGTCGACCCGCCGGCGATAGAACTCGACCAGGGCGTTGGCCGCCACCTCGGGGCCGATGGCGCCGGCGGCCAGGTTGGGGTTGATGCCCACGATGTCGGCCTCCCGGCCGGCGAAGGTGAGGACGCGCTGACCGCCGCCGCCGATGATGACCGGGGGATGGGGACGCTGGTGGGGGGTGGGGGTCCCCACCGCCTCGGTGACGGTGTAGTGCTTCCCGGCCAGCGTGGCTCGCCCCTCGGACCACAGGGCCTTCATGATGGCCAGGCTCTCCGCCATCCGGTCGATCCGGGTCCCGGGGGAATCGTTGGGTATGCCCGACTGCTCGTAGTCGGAGGTCATCCAGCCGGCTCCCAGCCCGAATTCGACACGCCCCTCCGACAGGAGATCGAGGGTGGCCACCTCCTTGGCCAGGACCACCGGATGGCGGTAGTCGTTGCCCAGCACCAGCGAGCCCACCCGCAGGTCGGTGGTGGCCTCGGCGGCAACGGTCAGGGCCACCAGCGGCCCGTACTGGTCGCCGAAGTGGTCGGGGACGAACAGGGTGGAATAGCCCAGTCCTTCGACCTTGCGGGCGGTGTCGCGCCAGGCCGCCCCCGAAGCGGCCCTGTTGAGCTGGACGGCGAAGCGAAATGGCACCATGTGACCGAGCCTAGGGCCACGCGTCCTACGCTGTGGAGGTGACGACGACCCGCCCCGGAGAGGCCTGGGCCCCCGACTCCTGGCGCCAGCGTCCGGCTGCGCAGCAGCCGGTCTGGCCCGATGATGCCGAGCTGAAGCGGGTCCATGAGCAACTGTCCTCGCTCCCGCCGCTGGTCTTTGCCGGCGAGGCGCGCCGCCTGACCAGCGCCCTGGGCGACGCCGCCCAAGGGCACGCCTTTCTCCTGCAGGCGGGTGACTGCGCCGAGTCGTTCACCGACTTCACCGCCGATGGGATCCGGGACAAGCTCCGGGTCATCCTGCAGATGGCCGTGGTCCTCACCTACGGTGCCGGAGTCCCGGTGGTGAAGTTGGGACGGATCGCCGGCCAGTTCGCTAAACCGCGATCGTCCCCGACCGAGCTGGTGGGGGGTGAGGTCCTGGACTCGTTCCGGGGCCACATGGTCAACGACGACCTGCCCGAGCGGGCCGCTCGGGTCCCCGATCCCGATCGGCTGATCACCTCGTACCACCAGTCGGTGTCCACCCTCAACCTGCTGCGGGCCTTCACCAAGGGCGGCTTCGCCGACCTGGCCCAGGTCCATGCCTGGAACCAGGAGTTCGTAGCCTCCTCCTCCGAGGGCCGCCGCTTCGACGCCATCGCCAAGGGCATCGACCGCGCCCTTCGCTTCATGGGCGCCTGTGGCATCGACCTGGCCCGGGAGGACAGCCTGCACGAGGTCGACTTCTGGACGAGCCACGAGGCGCTCATCCTCGAGTACGAGGAAGCCCTGACGCGGCGCGACTCGCTGACCGGTGATTGGTACGACTGCTCGGCCCACATGCTGTGGGTGGGCGAGCGCACCCGGCAACTCGACGGTGCCCATTGCGAATTCCTCTCGGGCATCCACAATCCCGTCGGTTCCAAGGTGGGTCCGAGCGCTACACCCGACGACGTGCTCGGTCTGTGCGAGCGGCTCAATCCCGAGCGGGTTCCCGGACGGGTGAGCCTGATCACCCGCTTCGGCGCCGATCACGTCCAGGGTTCGCTGCCCCCGCTCCTCCGAGCGGTCCGGGACGAGGGCCATCCGGTGGTCTGGGTCTGCGATCCCATGCACGGCAACACCATCAACGCCGAGGGCGGCCGGAAGACCCGTCGATTCGATGACATCCTCACCGAGATCAAGGGGTTCTTCCAGGCGCACGCCCAGGAGGGAACGTGGCCGGGCGGTGTGCACGTGGAGCTGACCGGGGACGACGTGACCGAGTGCCTGGGCGGCATGGAGGACATCGTCGAGGACCAGCTGCACCAGCGCTACACCACGGCGTGCGATCCCCGGTTGAACGCCCGGCAGTCCCTGGACCTGGCTTTTCGGGTGGCTGAGTTCCTGCGGGACTGACCGAAGCCGGCGTCGCTCATCGAAGGTGATTGACCTGGAGACCGGCAACGACAAGACTGTCCCCGACTCGATGACAGGTTTGCCGGCTTTTCAGCGGTGACGTCGGACCATCCCCCTCCTTGGAGCTCATGAGAATCCGCGCCAATTCCCAACCGGCTCGCAGGACATCCAGTTCTCGTCTGGCCACCCTGGTCGCGGTCGCTGCCGCCACCGTCCTCGGGCTGTCCGTCGTCACCGTCTCGGCTGCGGGCGCAGCCACGACGACCGCTGCCGGTGCGGCGTCGACGGTCACGAGCCGGGCAAACCCGGCCCGGGCCACGCTGACGGCCAGCTCCAACCCGGCGCTCACCGTGCCGGCGTACTGGACGGTGGCATCCGACGGCGGGGTCTTCTCCTTCGGCGGTGCTCCCTTCTTCGGGTCCGAGGGGGGCTCGCATCTGAATGCTCCAGTCGTGGGCATGGCCGCCACCTCCGACGGCGGGGGCTACTGGCTGGTGGCCTCCGACGGCGGCATCTTCAACTTCGGCGACGCCGGGTTCTTCGGCTCCGAGGGGGGGGCGCACTTGAACCAGCCCATCGTGGGCATGGCGCCCACCGCCGACGGCGGGGGCTACTGGCTGGTGGCTGCCGACGGCGGCATCTTCACCTTCGGCGACGCCAGCTTCTACGGCTCCGAGGGGGCCTCGCCTCTGACGGCTCCGGTCGTGGGCATGGCGGCCACGACCGACGGTCTGGGCTACTACCTGGTGGCCGCGGACGGCGGCGTCTTCCCCTTCGGCGACGCCGTCTCCTACGGGTCGATGGCCGGGTCCACTCTCAATGCGCCCGTGGTGGGAATGACGGTCACTCCAGGGTCCGGCACTGCGGACACCGGCTACATGTTGGTGGCGGCCGATGGTGGGATCTTCGGGTTCGGGGCGATCAACTACTTCGGCTCCGAGGGCGGAGCCCATCTCAACAAACCGGTGGTGGGCATAGCCAGCACCCCCGGCGAGGCCGGCTACTGGGAGGTGGCCACCGATGGGGGCATCTTCACCTTCGGCAACGCCGGGTTCTACGGCTCCATGGGCGGACAGACCCTGAACGCCCCCATGGTGGGCATTGCCGAAACCTTCGGGAACGGGACGGTCACCGATCCGCCACCGCCACCCCCGCCGCCACCGCCACCCCCGCCGACGGGACCGTCGACCACGCTGACCTCGGGCACCTCGGGGTACGACGTGTCCGTGTTCAACTGCGGGAACCTGCCCGCCGCCGGAGGAGTCGACATCGTGCAGGTGACGGGCGCCTCGATGTCGGCCACGAACTCGTGCCTGGCCCAGGAGGCGGCATGGGCCGGTTCGGGCCTGAACCTCTACATCTTCTTGACCTTCGGGACATCGAGTTCCTCGTCGCTCTGCAACGGCAACGTCAACGTCTATTACTGCTACGGATACCAGGCCGGCACGTACGCCTTGAACCAGGCCAAGGCGGCAGGGGTGGCCACCGACGTCAACTGGTGGCTCGACGTCGAGTCGACCACCGGTAACGGCCTGCCCGCGTGGTCCTCGACCACCCTCCAGAACGACCAGCTCATCCAGGGCGCCCATGACGGCCTGGCCGCCGCCGGCGCCGGCAACGTGGGCGTCTACGCCAGCCCCGGCAGCGGTTGGCCCCAGATCGCCGGCAACTGGCCCGTCGCCTATCCCTATTGGATGGCCACGTGGACCA
>DASXMT010000150.1:0-3574 GCA_036495505.1 Acidimicrobiales bacterium
CATCTCACCCATCGACTTGTTGGTCGCGTACGGGTTGGCCAACATTCTGGCCGCCATCCCCATCACCCACGGTGGCCTCGGCGTGGTCGAGTTCGTGCTGGTATCGATGATCACCGGTTTCGGGCCCACGGCGGGGCAAGCCCTCTCGGGCGTGCTCGCCTATCGCGCCATCAACTTCTGGCTGCCCATTCCCATCGGCGGCATTGCCTACGGGTCGCTCGAATTCGAACGCGGGAACCTGTACCGGCGGCTGCATCTCTTCTTCCTGGACCGGTACCAGCGCCGGACGGGAGCGCTCGGCGTCGGGGACGAGAGCAATAGCGGACCTGAGGGTCTGGCTCAGGGCCGTCCGCCTCATGATTCACCGATGCCACGTGGACCGGACCCCGACAGGGTAGGTTCGACCCCCTCCGAGCAGGACGACACAGACCACACTTCATCGACTGCCGGAGGCACGCCACCACCGAGCGACGACACGGCATCGACTGGCGAGGGCACAGCATCTACCGCCCAGGGCACAGGATCGCCTACCCACACGGCATCGACTGGCGAGGGCACACCATCGACTGCCAAAGGCACAGGATCGCCGACCGACACGGCATCGGCGGAAGAAGACACGGCACCGGCGGAAGAGACGGCATCACGTGCCGACGGTGCGGCAGCGCCAAGGGCCGACGCGTCGCCGGACCGCGCGCCAGTGGACGGCGCGGCACTGCCAGTCGGGAAGGCACCTCATGAAGAACCAGAAGGGGCCGAGATTGGACCTCCTGCGCCCGTGGACCGTGTCCACCGATTTCGCAGAGTGACCGGTCGGATCAAGTCCGAGAAGGTCAGAGCGGAGCAGTTCAGGTCCGAGACGAAGGGTGCCTACGGCCCCCAAAGAGACGTCTCCACTGGCGGGGGGACCACCAGCGGTGACGACGTCCCACCGACGGCGGGTGCGCTGGGCTAGAGGCTACGCCCTCCGTCCTCGCGTGAGCCCGGTTCATGGCGTCCTGTCGGAGGCGACCCTGGAGGCTGACACCGGTTCCCGACGGCACCCTGGCCCAGGCGCCGTCGGCCTGGAGCGTCCAGGTGTTGGCGTCGT
Organism: Acidimicrobiales bacterium; assembly: GCA_036495505.1. Taxonomy (GTDB): domain Bacteria; phylum Actinomycetota; class Acidimicrobiia; order Acidimicrobiales; family RAAP-2; genus DASXMT01. The sequence continues at coordinate 1,088 of DASXMT010000150.1, forward strand.
CCATGAGGGCAAGGTCCAAGAGCGCCTGCAGCCGCTTCTGCAGGTCGGGTGCCTCGATGGGGACCACGGCCTCGATGCGCCGATCGAGGTTGCGCTCCATCAGGTCTGCCGACCCCAGCGTGATCAGCAATGGCCGGTCTCCCACCCCTCCGAACCGGTAGATCCGGGAGTGCTCGAGGAATCGGCCAACGATGGACCGAACCCGGATGTTCTCCGACAGTCCGGGCACGCCTGGTCGGAGACAGCACCGACTGCGGACAATCAGGTCGATGGATACGCCGGCCTGCGAGGCGCGGTAAAGACGGTCGATCACGACCGGATCGGTGAGCCCGTTGGCCTTCAGGATGATCCGACCCTCAGTTCCGGCGAGCGCCTCCTGGTCGATCCACTCGAGCAGCTGGCTCCGAAGTGACACCGGCGCCACCACCAGGTGCTGGTAGGCGGTCGGCCGGCTGTACCCGGTCAGATAGTTGAACATGTTCCCCACATCGATGGCGATGTCGGGATTCGACGTCAACAGTCCGAGATCCTCGTAGTTCATGGCAGTTCGCGAGTTGTAGTTGCCGGTGCCGATGTGGCAGTAGCGCCGGACGCCATCCTGCTCACGGCGGGCCACCAGCGCCGTCTTCGAGTGGGTCTTCAGGCCGGCGAGGCCGTAGACGACGTGCACGCCAGCCTCTTCGAGCGCTCGGGCCCACGCGATGTTGGCCTGCTCGTCGAAGCGTGCCTGGAGCTCCACCAACGCCGCCACCTGTTTCCCCGATCGGGAGGCTCGGATGAGCGACGCCACGATCGGGCTGTCACCCGAGGTGCGGTACAGCGTCTGCTTGATGGCCAACACGTCCGGGTCGTCGGCGGCCTGGCCGATGAACGCCTCGATTGACGTGGCGAAGGAGTCGTAGGGATGGTGGACCAGGACGTCCTGGTCCCGGAGGACGGCGAAGATGTCGACCAATCCAACGTTCCCAGCTCCCGAGGCCGCGGTCAGGGCCCCAGTAGACGCGGTCACCGCCCCGGTCGCCGTGGTCAGCGCAGCGGTGGACGCGGTCAGCGCCCCGGTCGCCGTGGGGGTCCCCCTCGGGCCAAGAGCGGGCGAAACCAAGGGTGGCGCAGTGATCGGGATCCACGGCTCCACCGAAAGATCGGGACGGTCGAGCCCGGCCACGGACCACAACCCGCTCAGGTCGATGGGGCCCTCGATGGCGTACACGCTCTCGGATGGCACATCCACTTCCGCCACCAGCAGGTCCCTGATCGCCGGCGTGGCATCGGCGGCGATCTCCAGTCGGACCGCTTCCCCGAAGCGGCGGCGCTGCAGTTCGAGCTCCACCGCGGCCAAAAGGTCTCCGGCTTCGTCCTGACCCACGGACAGGTCGGCATTTCTGGTCACGCGGAAGGCGTAGTGCTCCCCGATGGTCATGGCGGGGAAGAGCATGTCCAGGTGGGCGGCGATCACCTGCTCCAGTGGCACGAACCGCTCGCCGTCGGGCATGACCACGAAGCGAGGAAGCAACGGGGGGACCTTCACCCGGGCTATCCGGCTCTCGCCGGAGACCGGATCGACCACCCGCACCACCAGGTTCAGAGACAGGTTGGAGATATAGGGGAAGGGATGGCCGGGATCGACAGCGAGTGGGGTGAGCACGGGAAAGATCTGCTGGTGGAACACATCAACGAGGTAGGTGCGGTCGTCCTCGTCCAACGTGTGCCAGTCGGAGAGGACCACTCCCGCATCGGCCAGGAGGGGAACCACTCGATCCAGGAAGATGTGGCTCTGGCGGTTGACGAGGTCGGTCACCCGTTCGGTGATGGCTTCCAACTGCGCCAGCGGTCGCATGCCGTCCGGGGACCGGGTGCGCAGCCCGGCGGCCACCTGGTCCTCTAGACCCGCCACCCGCACCTGGAAGAATTCGTCGAGTCCGTCGGCGAAGATGGCCAGGAATTTCACCCGTTCGAACAGCGGAAGGTTGTCGTCCTCGGCCAGCTCCAACAGCCGGGCGCCGAATTCGAGCCAGGACAGCTCACGGTTGAGGAACCGGCCAGATGGCAACTCGGAATCTGCGTCGGACAACCGGGCCCGTGGGTGAGGCTCGCCCGCGCCCGAGGACGCAATGTCAGTGACGTCCCCTGCGGTGGTCACACGCACGGCGGTCTCCAGGGCGCTCTAACCCTCGGTCCTGCTTCGGGCCTCATACGATCAGCATGGTACCGCCCGTAGAGTCAGCGGCCTCGGGGTGGGACCCAGGACGCACCGGCCTCGACGGGCGAGCGCGTGGGTCGAGAGCGCTGACCGCGCTCCCGAAGAGGCAGAACGCCACCCCAGGGAGTCAGGGTGGATCTCCCTCACAGGTCAGACGAGAGGGCGTTTTGGCACCTCGGCCCTGTTCGGGAACTCCCACGAACCTCCCACGCCGCCTGGGCAGGCACTCCAGTACTAGCCCAGCGCAGGGCCGTCAGGCCCGCTGGCAACCCCACCGCAGGGCCGTC
>DASXMT010000151.1:0-2815 GCA_036495505.1 Acidimicrobiales bacterium
GACGTCGCCAACACTTCCACCAGATGGATTGACGAAGTAAAACCGCTCGCCCCATCGAGACCGCTCCCTTGCAAGCAGCTGCTCGGGGGACGCCGACTGCATGACTCTCCCGATCAAGGCGACGCCGTCTGGTTTGAGAAAACGAGCGATATCCCCAGGCTCAACGATGCGTCTCATAGCACTCCCCCGCCCGGTCGCCCCGGCCAAGCCCATGGAAAAAGGTCCGACCTGGGCCTAGTTGGCCACGGCCATGCGGCGGCTCTTACCCTCATTGTGGATGCATATTATCTAGATGTACAGAGGGTGCAAGGCGCCACCGGTCATTCCTCAGCCGAGAGGGACGATGCGCGGAAGAGCCAGACAATGCATCTAACCATTTGTATGATGATCTATATCAAACCTGTCCTCAGGGTCGGAGATGAAAGATGTGCTGTCGGCGGCCCGTCGGAGAAGGAGTAATGGCGTGACCCAGGGAAATGATGAGTTGACGATCGAGACGCGTGGCCACGTGGCGGTTCTCACGCTGAATGCACCCGAGCGCCTGAACGCCCTCAGCCAGGAGATCTTCCAGAAGCTCGGCGAGTCCTGGACCAGTTTGGCAGCCGACCCGGTCATTCGAGCGGTCGTGCTCACCGGCACCGGAAGAGGGTTCTGCTCCGGTGCTCACACGGGAGGTTTGGCCAGTGCAGCGTCGCGGCCCGCCGAGGAGCAAGCACCGACGTATCCGCTCTTCACCGCTCGGCACTACAAATTTTACAAGCCGGTCATAACTGCCGTGAACGGTGTTTGCGCAGGTGCCGGCCTTCATTTCGTGGCCGATTCCGACATCGTGATCGCTGGCGAATCTGCTCGATTCGTTGATACGCACACTGACGTCGGACAGGTCAGCGCGCTGGAGCCCATTGGTCTGTTGCGGCGAATTTCGCTGGAGCATGTTCTGCGGATGGTGGTCCTCGGGCGCGCCGGCGGAATTGATGCGGCAGAGGCGTTTCGAATTGGCATGGTCAGCGAGGTGACGCCCGACGCTGAGCTTATGGATCGGGCGATGGAACTGGCTGACATTGCCGCCTCAGTCTCCCCCGCAACCGTTCAAGCGTCCTTGCGGGCGATCTGGGAGTCGTTCGAGTTGCCTTTGAGCGAGGCGTACGACCTCGGTTACTCGATCATACGGGCCCATCGAGACCACCCAGATGCGCTTGAGGGCGCGCTCGCGTTCAGTCAGCGCCGAACGCCTGTGTGGTCGTGAGCCACTCCAAACATCGTCCTGACTACAGAAGAGGTCTTCAGTCACGACCGCATGGATGATGCATCCGTTTGCGATAAAGCCGTCCGTCTTCAGCATGATCGATGTGCGCGTCGATTGTTCCTCGAGGAATAGCGCGGACTCAGGTCCAAAGGGTGGGGAAAGGAGTACCACGTGAAGCTGTCCATGACGTTGAACTACGTCCGCGGATTCGCCGAGTCAGCTAAGGAGGCGGTGGCACTGGAGAAAGTCGGCCTCGATGTCGTCTGGGTGGCCGAGGGCTATGGCTTCGACGCTCCGAGCTTCATGGGCTTCCTGGCCGCTAAGACCGAACGCGTCGAGATTGGCTCGGGAATTCTGCCCATCTACAGCCGCACGCCAGCACTAATCGCCATGACGGCCGCCGGCGTCGACGCAGTGTCGGGCGGCCGCTGCATCCTCGGTCTCGGCGCGTCCGGCCCGCAGGTGATCGAGGGTTTCCATGGCCTGCCCTACGATCGCCCGCTCGGTCGCACGCGAGAGATCATCGAGATCTGTCACGACGTGTGGGCCCGCGAGACTCCTCTGAGTCACGACGGCAGCTCCTACCAGATTCCCCTTCCGGCCGACGAGGGTACGGGCTTGGGCAAGGCCCTCAAGCTCGTCAACCACCCCGTTCGGCCCCGCATCCCAATCTGGGTGGCCGCCCTGGGCGAAAAGAACGTGGCAATGACCGCCGAAGTAGCCGACGGCTGGCTCCCCGTTTTCTTCGTTCCGGAGAAGGCCAAGGAGGTCTTTGGTCCCTTTTTGGCGGCCGGCACGACCAAACGCAACCCGTCGCTCGACACGCTGCAGATCGCCGCAGGCGGGATCCTGGCCATCGGCGAGGAATCGGAGGTGGGATCGCTCCGGGACCTCGGCCGAGATGCCGCTGCGCTCTACATCGGCGGCATGGGAGCCAAGGGCAAGAACTTCTACAACGCACTGGCATGCCGCTACGGCTTTGAAAAAGAGGCCGGAGAGATCCAGAACCTCTACCTGTCGGGCAAGAAGAAGGAAGCGGCAGCCCTGGTGCCGTCGGAACTACTCGAAGCCACGTCTCTCTGCGGCCCTGCGTCCTACATCAAGGAGCGGGTCGCCGCCATGGCGGAGGTGGGAGTCACGCACCTCAACGTAAGGCCCGTGGGTGCCGACCCTGTCCCCATGATTGAGAAGCTGCGAAGTTGGGTGTAGCGACGCAATGCCTGAGCGCCGCAAGGTCGTCATCATCGGGAGCGGGCCGGCCGGCCTGACAGCCGCGCTCTACAGCGCCCGGGCCCAGCTCGAGCCACTCGTCTACGAGGGCGAGCCCTCGTCGACCAGCGATCAGCCCGGCGGCCAGCTCATGCTGACGACGGAGATCGAGAACTACCCCGGGTTCGTCGACGGGATCATGGGCCCCGAGCTCATGGGCATGATGCGGGGCCAGGCCCAGCGCTTCGACGCCGAGCTGCGCACCGAGAGGGTCAGTCGCATCGACGTCTCGCCGTGGCCGTTCCACATCTGGGTCGGCGACCCGAACGCGGACGAGCCGACCGCCCTGGCCGACACGCT
>DASXMT010000152.1:0-8036 GCA_036495505.1 Acidimicrobiales bacterium
CTGGTCCGGCTCAACCTGGCCGCAGCCGGGCTGTGGCCGGACTTCGCCCGTGAGCTGGAGGCCGAGTCGGGCCTCCCCGTCGGCTATCTCCAGCACGGGACCGTGGTGGTGGCGGCGGATGCCTCGGATCGACTGGCCATCGACGAGGTGTTGGCCTTCCAGCAGAGGCTGGGGCTCGACGCCACCCGCCTGTCGGCCCGAGAATGCCGGGCTCTGGAGCCCTCGATCGCTCCGGGGCTGCGGGGCGGTGTCGACGTTCCTGGTAACCACCAGGTGGATAACCGTCTCCTGGTCGCTGCCCTCCTGGGTGCCTGCCAGGAGGCCGGCGTCTCGCTGATAGCCCGTCGGGCCAAGGCGGTGGCGATCGCACCTGGACCCCGGGCCGTCGGCGTGGACCTGGACGGGGGCTCGCCCCTGCGGGCGGGGAACGTCGTGGTCACCGCCGGATGCCACTCCCACGAGCTGAGAGGCCTTCCGCCCGGGACCCTGCCCCCGGTGCGCCCGGTCAAGGGCTTGACCCTCCGGCTGGCCGCTCCCCCCGGCGTGCCTCGGCTGCGGCGGACACTTCGGGGACTGGTTCACGGCGAGAGCTGCTACCTGGTACCCCGGGACGACGGATCGGTGGTGATCGGGGCCACGGTGGAAGAAAAGGGGTTCGACCGCACCGTCCAGGCCGGCGCCGTCTATGAGCTCCTCCGCGACGCCAGGACCATCGTTCCCGGACTCGACGAGTACGAGCTCACCGAGACGGCGGTGGGCCTTCGTCCCGGGTCACCCGACAATGCGCCGGCCATCGGCTCGACCGGCCTTCCCGGTCTCTTGGTGGCCACCGGCCACTACCGGAATGGGATTCTCTTGGCCCCGGTGACGGCCGAGGCCATCTCCGGGCTACTGACCGGCACGGCCACAACCGACATCGTCGCCCCCTTCGGGCCCGAACGGTTCGCCTCGACGCGAAGCGGCGCAGCTTGACCAGCCCAGGCCGCCGGGCATGAGCGTGGACGCCTCAGTGCACCTGTCGGTCAACGGGGAGCCCTGGCACGGCCCGGGCCGGACCACCGTGTCCGACATCGTGGCCAGCTGGTGCCCGTCGCCCAACGGGGTGGCCGTGGCCCGCAACGGGGAGGTGGTCTCCAAGAGCCAGTGGGCGACCACCGAGGTCTCGAACGGTGACCGGATCGAGATCGTGGCCGCCGCGGCAGGGGGCTGAACGGATCCGGCCAGCGGTACGGTTGAGGTGATGATCATCTCCAATTCCGTCACCGCCGAAGCGGTCGCCGTCCGGCCCGACGAGCGTGCCGCGGGGCCAGCTCCGGACCCCTGGACAGTTGATGGCGTCGCGCTCAGCTCCCGCGTCATCATGGGGACGGGGGGCATGTCGAGCCTCGAGTCACTGCGCTCGGCCCTGGTGGCCTCGGAGGCCGACATGGCCACGGTGGCCGTGCGCCGGGTGGATCCCGCCGCCCGGGGTTCCCTCCTCGAACTGCTGCGCGAGATCGGCCTGCGCGTGCTGCCCAACACGGCCGGGTGTTACACCGCCTCCGAGGCCGTGCTCACGGCCCAGCTGGCTCGCGACGCCTTCGAGACCGACTGGGTCAAGCTCGAGGTCATCGGGGACGACCGTACGCTCCTGCCCGATCCCATCGAGCTGGTGGCCGCGGCAGAGGAGCTGGTGGAAGCGGGATTCGTGGTGTTCCCGTACACCAACGACGATCCCATCCTGGCCCGGCGCCTCCAACAGGTGGGCTGCGCCACGGTCATGCCGCTCGGCTCCCCCATCGGTAGCGGGATGGGCATCGCCAATCCCCACAACATCGAGCTCATCGTGGAGGACGCCGAGGTACCGGTCATCCTCGACGCGGGCATCGGGACCGCTTCTGATGCCTGCGTGGCCATGGAACTGGGCTGCGACGGCGTCCTCGTCGCCTCGGCGGTGACCCGCGCTCAGCACCCGGCGCTGATGGCCGAGGCCATCCGGGACGCGGTGGTGGCCGGCCGCGCCGCACACCGGGCCGGCCGCATCCCGCGGCGCAGGCACGCCCAGGCGTCCACCTCCTTTGCCGGCATGATCGAGGCCGACTCCTACGGCTCCGGCTCCGGTGCCGACTCCGAGTCATGAGCACCGAGTGATGAGCACCGAGCCCCCCGTGGCCCTGACCATCGCCGGATCGGACTCGGGAGCGGGGGCCGGCATCCAAGCCGACCTGAAGGCCATGGCCGCGCTGGGCGTGTTCGGCACCACCGCGGTGACTGCCATCACCGCGCAGAACACCGTGACGGTGGCGGCCGTCCATCGGGTTCCTCCAGCCATGGTTGACCAGCAGATAGCCGCCGTGCTCGCCGACCTTCCCGTTGCCGCAGTGAAGACCGGGATGCTGGCCTCGGTGGAGACCATCGAGGTGGTCTCCAAGCGAGCCGCCGCCGGCGAGCTCCCCAATCTGGTGGTCGACCCGGTGATGGTGGCGTCCACCGGGCGCCCCCTGCTCGAAGAGGACGGCATCGACGCCTACCGTCGCCACCTACTGGCCTATGCCCTGGTCGTCACGCCCAACCTGTGGGAGGCGGCCATGCTGGCCGGCCTCGATCCTGGGACGGTGACCGACGTGGAGGACATGGCTCGCGTCGCTCGTCATCTGCACGCGCTCGGTGCCCGCTGGGTACTGGTCAAAGGCGGCCATCTTCCCGGGGTGGGTGCATCGGCGGGGAACGCCGCCCCGCCCTCGGTGGTTCCCGACATCCTCTTCGACGGGAGCGAGATCACCGTGCTGTCCGGAGAGCACGTTCAAACCGAAAACGTCCACGGCAGCGGTTGTTCCCTGTCGGCAGCCATCGCTGCTCGGCTGGCGGCAGGATGCGACGTACCGACGGCGGTGCGGGAGGCCAAGGACTACGTGACCGCGGCGATCCTGGGTGGCGCTGGGTGGCGATTGGGCAACGGTCACGGTCCCCTCGACCACCTTGGGTGGTCATCCGGACGTGACAGCGGCCGGGTCGCAACGACCCGGCCGCTCCCCACCCTGTAACAGGAACCTACATCCGGTTTTACCCGGATGCCCCCTCCTGCGGGACGCTTTGAGAAGCAGCGTCGTTGCTGTCCGTCAGTCTGGTCGATCGTTACCTAAATGTAAAGATCCCGTGAACTGGGCATCTTGCCAAATCGACTCGCGGAACCCCTCTATTGGCGCCGGATTGGCGGTTTTCCACAGGCTAGGACGACCTCGATATCGAGTTCGAACCCGTCTCGACCCGTTGACCGGCCGATAGCGTGACCGACGTGGATGCAACCGGGCTCCGATTGGCGGCTCAGGCAATCGCCTGGGGGCGGGTGGCGATCGGCACCACCGCCCTGGTCGCCCCCATGGTGGTGGCCGGCCCCTGGGTGGGCGATGCGACCGACTCCGCCAACGCCACCTCCATCAGGCTGCTCGCTCGCACGCTCGGCGGGCGGGACCTGGCCCTCGGGGTCGGAGCCCTCCGGGCCCTCTCCCGCTCGGACGACGAGGCACGCCCTTGGGTGGCGCTCGGTGGTGTCTCCGACGCCGTCGACGCGCTGGCCACGGTGGCGGCCTTCGCCCGGCTCCCCCGGCGAACCCGCTGGCCCATCCTGGGTGCCAGTCTCGGCGCAGCACTGGTGTCGATCCGCGCGGCCACCGGCCTCGACACTGGCGTCGACACCGGCCTCGGTCATCCGCTGGTGCCCGACCGCCCGGCGGCTGGCGACGCCTGACCGCCTCCGGAGCCGGTCGGGTGCGTTGGTAGGCTCGCGATCGGTCATGGTCACCGACGTGGAACACGAGGGCAGGTCCCCACAGAGCTCGCCGGACGACGAGGAGTGGGAGGGCCCGGCCTATGAGCCGGTCGCTCGGATGTCGCTCAAGTCGCCCGCCGTCATCGTGGTGGCCATTGCCCTGGTGATCCTCATCGGCGGGATCACCGCGTCGGCTCTGGCCACCGGGGGTTCGACCACCCCGAAGCTCCAGTCGGTGACGCTGGCCGACGGGACGGCGGTGCACCTCGAGTCGGGGGCACAGGCCATGAAGCCGGTGGAGGACGCCGGTGATCCCCCGGCGGACATCCTCGCCGCCGTGGCCATTCCCGCCGGCGCCAAGACCACGGGCTCGCTCAACACCGACCAGGGCACCGGCCAGTTCGACCGCACCGTCGACTTCACCTCGACCATGCCCGCTTTCCGGGTCGAGAACTTCTACCAGGTCATCTTCAAGAAGCTGGGCTGGAAGCTCCTGGCCAACGGCCCCGACTCGTACCAGGCCGGAAGCACCGAGATCCTGGCCCAAAAGGGCAGCTCCGACGGCTTCTACTGGGAAGCGGGGGTGGTCGTGTCGCCCACCACATCGGCCGGCGTGACCCCGTTCACGGTCCGCCTGTTCGAGGTAGCGGACCCGGGCACCTGACCGAGCAGTCGGCCGAGCACCGGACCCGGGCGCGTGCCCGGCGGATCCGGGGCCAGGTCCGCCGGCGCCGCCGACCGGCGCAGGACGTACGCCCAGACGAACAGGTTGGCCGGGTAGAGGAGGTAGCCCACCCGGGTGGCCGGGGCCAGGAGGAGGGCGATCAACATGACCCATCCGGTGAGCTCGGACACGTCGGCCGCGGTCTTGGGCGGTTTGGCCTTGAGCCGCCACAGCAACAGGACGGCACCAACGATGGCCACGGCGATCACGTAGGGCCGATGGATGCCGGGGAGCGCGCTGATCAACAGGTGACCGGGAAGGGGGCTGGCCGCCGGTGAGGCGACCCCGGCCAGGCCCAGGGGGAACCTGATGACGTTGTCCACGAAGGCAGAGGGATTCCTGAGGGCGAACGGCGCCACCACGGGTACGGCGATGACCGCGAAGCCCAGCAGGTACCGTCCCAGGGCCCGACGGCGGTACAGGTCCTGGGCGGCCCAAAGGGCCAAGAAGGCCAACGGCCAGGCGGTGAACTTCAACGATGATGCGGCACCGAGGGCCAGCCCGGCGAGGAGCGGTCTTCGTCGCTGGAGGGCCACCAGCCCGAGCAGCATCAAGGCGACGACCGGCATGTCATCGCCGCCGGTGGCGAGGGGCAGCGCCGCGGTGGGTAGGACGGCCAGCACCTGCAGGGCGCGGGCCCTGGTGTCCCCGGAAGCCTTCAGACGGCTCAAGGCGAATCCGCCCACCAGGATGGTGAAGAACAGGAACTGGATCCGGGCATCGGTCAGTTGGGCCTCGACCTTGCTATTGCTCGACGAGAACCCGAACAACACCATCCCCGGCAGGTATGGGTAGTACAGCTCGTACTCGGGAACGGCATCCTGATGAATGAGGATGTGGCCGTTCTTGTCGATCACCCGGTAGGGGTTGTGGCCGGCGGCAGCCGCCGCGCCGGCCCGCTGCACCACGATCACCTCGGGTTGGACGTGCTCAGTCGCTGGTCCCTCCGCCCGCCAGATCACCTCCATGGTCAGAGGAACGATGGTGGCCCCGGCAAAGACCACGGCACAGGCTGTGATGCGGGCTATGCGATATCGCCGGCTGGTGGCCGGGGACTCCCCCTGCCGGGCGCCACGCCGCCGGGCCACCACGGCCATGAACGCTCCTCCGGCCAGATAGGGGCCGAAAGCCATCAACCCCCATTGCTGGTACAGGGGGATTCCGGTGAGCACCGCGGTGAAGAGGGCGAAGAAGCCAGAGATTCCGTAGAGCGCTGCATCCCGCCATTCCGGCGACCAGCGTCGAACCGGTTCGAGCAGTCGGCGCCAGCCACGAACGATCCAGCCGACCATGGACGGGCTACCCGATGCCTGGACAGCCCTTCGATCCGAGTCCGTCGGCACGGCCGATGGTACACCGAGGCGCCCCGGGCCCCCCGGGACCGCTTCCGCCCCGTCCCCTACCAGATGATCTCGCTTCACGGGACCGGGCCGGCGCCCGCACGGTCGTCGGCCGGCTCGAACCCCAAGACGTCGCCGTAGAACGAGAGCTCGGCGGCCAGAGCGGTGCGGAGGGTCGCAGCCTGGCGGAAGCCGTGGGCCTCGCCGCCGAATGCCTGGTATCGGCAGTCGACCCCGTGAGCCCGGAGGGCCTCGGCAAAGCGCCGAGCCTGGTCGGCCGGGACCACCGGGTCGTCGAGGCCCTGCAGCAACAGTACGGCGCCGGTGACCCGATCGGCGTGGTGGATCGGCGAGCGGTCCCGATACGTCGCCGCCGCGGCAGGAAGCGGCCCCACCAGGGAGTCCATGTACCTCGCCTCGAAATCATGGGTCTCTGTGGCCAGGGCCTCCAGATCGGTGACGCCATACCAGGTGGCGGCGCCGGCGAACCGGTCCGACCGGATCAGGGCGCCCAGCGCGGTGAGCCCTCCGGCGCTGGTGCCCCGAATGACCATCCGGTCGCCGTCGACCCGCCCGTCGGCGGCCAGGGACACGGCAGCCCAGACGCAATCGTCGACATCGGCGAGCCCCCACAGGCCGCGCAGGCGCTGACGATAGGCACGTCCGTAGCCCGTGCTTCCCCGGTAGTCGACGGCCAGGACGGCCAGACCCCGGCTGGTGAAGTACTGGACCAGCGGATCGAACCCGGGATCGTTGGCCGCTGTGGGGCCGCCGTGGCACATGACCACCACCGGTGGCACCGTGCCGGTGGGGACGTCGAACGCGGAGCTGGTGGGGGCGTAGAAGAGGCTGTGCACCGGCCCGGCAGGCGTCGCCGCCACGACCGCCTCGGCGGCAGCGATATCCCCCGGTGCCACCGGCAGTGAGGAGGCGGCGCTCAACAATTCGGGCGGGTGCCATCGGAGCGTGGCCCCGTCCCGGCCGACCGGAGGGCCTGTGGGGGCCACGGCGTAGACAGAGGGACCGAGGGTGGTGGTGGCGCCGAGCACAACGACGACACCCCCGTCGGTGGCGCACACGCCGGCGATGGCGACGCACGGCTGGGGCACGTCCTCGAGCTGGTCCGATCCGGACTGCGCCGGCGGCGGAATGCGCACCACGCGATCCAACCCGTCTGCATGCATCCTGGACACCAGCCCCCCGTCGGGCAGTTCGGCCAGCGTGGACTGCCCCAGCACCCAATCGGGACCGTGGAACTCAGCCGGCACCGGAGCCAGGACAGAGGGGGTCGAGGTGAACGAGCCCGCCTCGCCCGGCGTGGGCGCCTCACCCAGGGCGGCCAGCCGGTATGGCTGCCACCATCCGGCCTCGTCCGACAGGTAGCAGAGGCTGCCGTCCCTGCACCACATCGGCTGCCCGATCGAGACGTCATTGCCCCCGGCGATCCGCCGGGCATCGGTGACCCGGGCGGCGCCGTCATCGTCGATCCATCGGCCTACCCACAGCTCGGATCCATCCCAGGGCATCTGCGGGTGATCCCAGGTGAGCCAGGCCAGGGAGGCCCCGTCCGGCGAGGGGCGGGGCGCGGCATAGAAATCTCGCCCCTCGAGCACCGGGACGGTCGTGCCCGAGCCGTGGGCGTCCACGGCCACGATGGCGTGGGCCACCCCACCGTGGCCGTGGCGCTCCTCCACACAGAGGAACCACTGGCCGTCCACCGACAGGCGGCCATCCCCATAGCGGAGCGACTCACCCCGCTCCGAGAGGGCAGTGAGCGGAGACGGCGCCGTGTCATGACCGGAGCCCAATTCCCAGCGGTACACGGCCTGGTCCGACTGGTCGATGAAGAAGAGCGTCCCGTCGACAACGATGGCCGCCCCACCCCCGTACTCGTGCACGCGCGAGCGGATGCTGCGCCCGGGGGGCGAGACGTCGGTGGGGACCCCGTGGGCCGAGGATCGGACCAGGACCTGGCGTCCACCCTCGTCGGGCCTGCTCTCGAGCCAATAGACATACGAGCCGTCGACGTGGAGCCCGCTGCGGGATACCTTGCCCGCAGCCACGGCCGCAGCCGAGAAGGGCGACGCCCACGTACCACAAGGTGCAGGAGTCAGGGCGGCTCCGGAGTCATCCACGTGCGCTGCGTCCCCGGATGTTCCTGGGTGCTCGCCTGCCACAGTTCGGGTACCGTAGCGTCCCCGCAGCTCGCTTCCGCGTGACCCGG
>DASXMT010000153.1:0-6831 GCA_036495505.1 Acidimicrobiales bacterium
GGAAGCTCGAGTGTGACCGGCTCACCGTGCCCAGGGCCGAACTGAAGCTCGACCCGCTCGGGCACCAGGCCTCCGGCCGAACGGTAGTCATCGTCCTTGGTCAGGAACCGATGGAGCTCCCGCACGATCGTGGCCCGATCCAATCCCCACATCAACGGGCGCCCGGTAAGCCCTTGGTCCTCGAATTCGGCGAAGACGCGCTCGGCGATGGCATCCAGTCGCTGGTGGTCCGAAGGCGACCACGGTGTGGTCGGCGCGATTCGCTCACTTCGGGGCAGCCGGAGTTGCTCCCCGATGAACTGCTCCAAGATGGCGTGGACCATGGTGCCCTTGGTGCTGGGTTCGATGGTCAAGATGGCCTCGGGGCGATCTCGCACCTCGATGCGGAGCACCCGTTCCATCAAATAGCGCCGCGGGCACTCGGCATAAGTCTCGAGGCTGGTGGGCGACAGGGCCCCGGCGTCGGCCGGGGAGGGGACGTCGCCGCGGATCCTCCCGTCGAAGCGGGTGAACCGATCGATCCTCCGGGCCCGCCGGACCTGGAGGCCCGAACCCAGGACCGGGTCGAGTCGGGCCAGGTAGTGGGTGGCGATCCGGTTCCCGGCATCACCCCAGGCCAGGAGCTCCCGAAGATCCCGGTCAGCCAGGGACATCGGCTCACCACTCGTCCGAACCGCCTCGGTGAACGAGGGGATCACCTCATAGGCGCCGAACGAGTCCAGTTCCTTCACATCACGACTGAACAGTCGCCGATGGCCGCCCTCCAACTCACCGAGCGTGTCGAGCAGCCAGCGCGCCGGTCGTTGCTCGCGACCTCGGCGCTGATCCCCGCGGGCATACGAGAGGACCCGGACTGGAGCGGCCGCCAACGCGGCGAGGTAGTCGCGTCGGTCGTCATGGGCGCGGCGGCCTCGCAACGGGATATCTGGACCGGCCTCGCTTCGTTCGGCGTCGGGGATCAAGGGGTCGTCGCTGACCCGGGCGGGAAAGGCTCCGTCGACCATGCCCAATACGAAGACGGCGTCGAAGTCGAGCCCGGTGAGCAGGCGGACGGGTCCGACAAAGACTCCGGTTCCAAAGCGCGAGGTCTGGGGGGCCAACGCCTCGAGCTCGACCACGACCGCTTGACGGAACCCCCCACCGTCGGGTGGTGCCCCCAGGCGGTCCAGGACCGATAGGCGGTCTGCTGCAGCCCGGATGGCGATCAGGGCTTCCTCTTCTTCGGTGGGCCACGGATCCCGATCCGACGGGCGGCCGAGGTACTCGTCGCAGAACGTGGTCAACCAGTTCGACCACTCCGCCCATGTTCCCCCGGTAAAGCTCATTCGCCTCGACAGGTCCTCGACGAACTCGAGCATCGTACGAGCGCGCTCCTGGTCGTGCTCCCATGCCCTACGCCGGGTCGGTGGCGCGTCGACGCCCTCGGGTCCCTCGAGATCCTCGAGCCTTCGTTGCCGGTCAACGACAAGGGACTCGAGATGGTGCCTCCAATTGTCGAGCCCGGCAGTGACGCCCGCCTCGCGCGACAAGAGGTCCCACGGAGTCGCCTCGACTGGACCACCGTGATGCAGCACCGGCCCGCTGGCGAGCCACGCCATGACTTCGTCCCGGCGCCACCCTCGCTCCTCGAGCTCGAATGCGCCGAGCACGGTGCGTCCTGCGACGGTGGCGGCCAATGTCCGTGCGCTGACGCCGTTGAACGGGATCTTCGCCGACCCCAAAGTCTCGCGGACCAAGCGGTCGTAGGGGCCCACCCCGCTGT
This sequence comes from Acidimicrobiales bacterium, assembly GCA_036495505.1. Taxonomy (GTDB): domain Bacteria; phylum Actinomycetota; class Acidimicrobiia; order Acidimicrobiales; family RAAP-2; genus DASXMT01. Next base: position 1,763 of record DASXMT010000153.1, read on the forward strand.
AGGTGATAGCCATGCGTTCGAAACGGGTTCCATGGCGTCGCCGTTGCATCACGTCGCGTACGACCATGCGCACCTCGACATCGGCAGTGGGCGCGCTGACCACCCTTGTCCCGACCGGAGGCTCTTCGATCAACGACGTACCGGAGGTGCCACTTAGGGAACCGGCGGTGCCATCCAGGCGGTCGCCATCCAGGCGGTCAAGGATGTCCCGAGCCGATTCGTCGGCCGCGCTGTCGCCAGTCGTACCCACCAGAACGGTGACCCGGATCCGATCGGCCAATGCCTTGATGAAGCGTTCCTCATGGGGAGAGAGCTGGAGGGGCAGGTAGACGACGATCGGCCCCGTCTCGTCGGAGATGGCCCCGGTCTGCTCGCTCGTCCGCTTCAGGACCTCGGATGCCGCGTCGACCAGCTGACCTTCGTCGAACCAGCTGTCCCCTAGGTTCGCCCGGACCTCATCGACCAGCTCCACGACCGCCGAAGCTCGGGGGCCCGAGTCCGCCAGCCGGCGAAGCGATGCACGAGACGCCCCGGTGAGGTCGCGATAGGCGCCGGCCAATGCCCGGGTGGTGGCCGGGTGGTCCTTGACCCTGTGGAAAAGAGACTGGGAGGTCGACGAGAGTGTGGAACGGACGACGGCCCGCACCACTGCAGGAGTGGCGGGCAGCTTCCCTGACCCCGCGATTTCTTCCGAGGCGATCTGCTCGGCCAAACGGGTCAGCGTGGTGAAGCGAACGTTGATCACGCCGAGGCGGCCCCCCGATCCAGATGGGCCCAGGTCACCCGATGCCAGCAGACGCCGGGTGGCCAGCCCGATGCTGTTCCTGGGCACCACGACGGTCACGGGTGCCAGAGCGTCATCGCGCTGCGCAACCGCGATCTCGTCGCGTAGAGCCCGGCTCGCCTCACGTCCAAACGGAATGGTCCTGGTTGCCAACATCAGGGTCACATCGTACGGACCCGGTGTGACGGCAATTCGATGCTGGCCGGTCAGACGGCCCGCCTCTCGTGGGCAACGTTGTCGCTATCCAGGGCTTCCATCGGATCGATAGGTGGAAGCTGGCGAAGCCCTTGGCCCCCGAGCTCAGGCGACTGCAGCGCGCGTGTGGCCGTATCGACGGTGATCGACTGGGCAATGTCCCTTTCCCCCGTACCAATCACGCCCATGTCGGCGAAGCGTCGGGCCGTGACCAGGACACGACCCTCCAGTGACCCCACTGCCTTGTTGTACGCAGCAACGGCGCCGTTGAGACCCTTTCCCACACCAGCGAAATGATCCCCGAGCACGGAAAGGCGCTGGTAGAGCTCGGCCCCAAGCTGCTGGACCTCCCGAGCGCTCTCGGCCATCGCATCCTGTTGCCATCCGTAGGCCACCGCTCGGAGTAAGGCGATAAGCGAGGTAGGTGTGGCCAGAAGCACATGGTTGGCCACGGCGTGCTCCATCAGACCAGGAACGTGCTCCAGGGCCGTGGTCAACAGGGGGTCCCCCGGCACGAAGGCCACGACGAACTCGGGCGAGGGGTCAACCTGCTTCCAATATTCCTTCTTGGCCAGGGCATCGACGTGAGCCTTCAACTGTCGCCCGTGGTTGGCCAGGTGCATCCGGCGCATCGTCTCGTCTTCTGCTTCATTGGCGTCCAGGAATGCCTGCATGGGCACCTTGGCGTCGACGGCCACGTTCTTGCCTCCAGGAAGGTGGACCACCATGTCGGGCCGCAGCCGTCCCGAGTCGGTCGTCGACGTCACCTGCTCGTCGAAGTCGCAGCGCTCCAACATGCCGGCCATCTCGACCACCCGCCGGAGCTGCAACTCACCCCAGCGTCCCCGGGTCTGCGGCGCACGAAGCGCCGTCACCAGGCTGCGCGTCTCCTTTTGGAGGTGGTCATGCGACGTCGACAATTGCTGCATCTGCTCGGTCAACGTCGTGTAGGCACGCTGCCGCTCGACCTCGAGCCGGCGCATCCCGTCGTCGTACTTGCCCAGCTGCTCGCCGATGGGCTTCAACAGCTGCTCGATCGCCTCCTGGCGTTTCCCGAGCTCGCCCTCGGCCGCCTGCCGGGTTTCGTTGAGCTTGATGTCGGCCAACTGTAGGAATTGCTCGTTGTTCCGTCGAAGAGCCTCACCGGACAACCGGGCGAATTCGCCGGTCAGCTGCTGTCGAGTCTGCTCGAATCCCGTCGCCCGTTCCTGGTTGATCGTCCGTTCGTGCTCGAGTTGGGCGGACAGGCGCGCCATTTCGGCCTGAGCGGTCCCCGTCAGCTGCTGGAGGGTGCCCTGCTCCTCGGTCAGCCGTTGATTGGCAGCCAAGGCGTCGTCCAGTCGGGCTTCGGCGGTACGCGTCCGGGCCACATGCCCTGAGCGCACCAACAGCCCCACGACGACGCCGGCGACGACGCCGACCAGAAGCCCGATGATCAGTCCCGAGATCATGCCCGCGCTCCGATCTGGTGAGCCCCGGTTTCGTCATGTTGGAGATGTTGGATATGCCCCGTGGCCTGGTTGTCCATGCTTGGTCACCCTTGTCTCGTCGGCGTGTCTACTTGTCGTGATCTCGTCGTCACGTCGGGCTCGCATGCACCGAGCACCGCTCCGGCCGGCCGCATTTGACCAGCAAATTCAGCGTACCGGGGGGGTGTGACAAATTCGGGGTTCCCCCACCGCCAGGCGCTTCGCCCACCGCTGGCGTGACGCTCCCCTCGCTTCGAGGCGCCGACGTGCCATCCTGGTCTGATGCATCGCGTCGTGATTGTCGGTGCCGGATTCGGCGGGTTGTCGGCGGCGAGGAGCCTGGCCAAGAAGCCCGTCGACGTCACCATCATTGATCAGCGGAATTTCCATACCTTCCAACCCCTGTTGTACGAAGTATCCACCGCCGGCCTCGATCCGGGCGACGTCGCGTACCCCATCCGGGCCATCTTCGGTCGGACCCCCAACGTGACCTTCCGCTACGGCAAGGTGACCGGCGTCGACTGGGCACAGCGCGCGGTGGCCGTGACCGAGGGCGACCCCGTTGCCTTCGACTCGATCATCGTGGCCAGCGGGGCCACCGTGAAGTACTTCGGCATCCCCGGAGCCGAACAGTACGCCCACGCCCTCTACACGCTGGCTGACGCCCGTTACCTCCGTGACCACATCCTCCGCCGGCTCGAAGAGGTCGACGCCGACGTGCAGATGCCCGAGGGTTCGCTCACCTTCGTGGTCATCGGCGGGGGACCGACCGGCGTGGAGGTCGCCGGCGCCCTGGCCGAGCTGCTCGACGTCTCCGTGCGCCATGACGGGTTCCGCTTCGAACGATCCCAGGCTCGGATCATCCTGATCGACGGGCTCGATCGCCTGTTGACACCGTTCACCGCCAAGGCCAGCCACTATGCCGCGGCCACGCTGGAGGGGCGGGGCGTCGAGATTCGGTTGGGTCGGATGGTGAAGGAGGTCACCGAGGACTGCGTGGCCCTCGACGACGGCAGCACGATCCCGTGCCGGACCGTGGTCTGGGCCGGCGGCGTGACCGTGGAGGGCAGCGTCGCATCCCGGATCGACGCCACCGGCGGCCCTAACGGTCGACTGGTCGTGCAGCCCGATCTCTCGCTGCCAGGCCATCCCGATGCCTATGGGATCGGCGACGCCGCCGCTGTCCCCTGGGGCCCCGGTTCGGTCGACCAGAAGACCGGCAATGCGAAGCTCTGCCCCCAAGTCGCCCAGGTGGCCATCCAGTCGGGAAAGCATGCCGCGGCCCAGATAGTCAACCGGGTCGAAGGGCTGCCGACCCAGCCCTTCCACTACCACGACAAGGGCATCATGGCCACCATCGGTCGGCGGGCGGCCATAACCCAATTCCCCGGTGGCATGATCATCCGGGGAACGCTGGGCTGGCTGGCGTGGCTCGGCCTCCACATCCTCTATCTGATCGGCTTCCGCAACAAGCTGACCGTTCTGGTCAACTGGTCGTGGCGCTACCTGAGCTGGACTTCCGGGCCCCGCATCATCGTTGGTGACGATCCCGACGACTAAGGAGAGGATCCGTCACCAAAGGTCGACCGGGGTGGCGTTTCGGACGTCGCGGGGGCGAGTACGGTTGATCCGTGGACGAAGGCCTTGCCCAGATCGATCGTCTGGTGCTGCAGCTGTTCGCAGTGATCGGCGAGAACGTGGCCGGAGCGACCCATGCCTTTCTTTCCGGGGACAGGGAGGCGGGCAAGCTCCTCGCCGACCAGGACGAGGTCGTCGATCGCATGTACCGGGAGACGGAGACGCTCACCCTCGAGCAGATGTACGACCGTACGCGCTCAGACGACGACCTCCGCTATCTGATCAGCGTCCTGCGGATGCTCCCCGACCTCGAGCGCAACGGGGACCTGGCCGAGCACGTGGCCCGGCGCGCTGCTCGAGGGCTGGGCATGGAGCTCTCCCCCCGTAGCCGCGGGCTGGTGGAAAGGATGGGCGAAGTGGCCAGCCATATCTGGCGAAGCACCACCGATGCCTACGCCGAGCGTCTGCCCACTGCGGCGGCGGTGGTCGATGACCTGGACGACGAAATGGACGATCTGCATGTGAGTCTGACCGTCGAGGTGGTTGCCGGCACAATGCCGCTTCCCGTCGCCGTGGAACTGGCCATGGTGGCGAGGTTCTACGAGCGCTTCGGCGACCACGCCGTCAACCTGGCCAAGCGAGTGGCCACGCTAGCGGCGGGGGCCAGTATCGCCTGAGCCCGTCCCCCGCGCGCCCTTAGGTGGACTGAGCGAATTCGAGTCCCGGAGACTCGAGACCCCGGCCAAAATCTCAAGCCCTGCCCAAAATCCGAGAGCCTCGATCGCCAACGAAAATCTCGAGGCCGAACGAACATGTCTGCGTGGGGCGAAAAGCTTACGGCTTTGCTTTGTCGGGCCTCCGAGCCGATCGTGTTACACCCTCCTGTCAAGCTCTCTTCATGGCCAAAACGGACCAACGCAACAGGCGAAAGGGCAGTCGAGGGCCGACCGGCGGGACCTCGGCCATTGAGGGCGGCGGCACCTCGGACACTGAGGTGTCTGCCGATTCCCTGAGCGAGGCCATCGCACTGCTCGAGTCCTTCG
>DASXMT010000154.1:0-4284 GCA_036495505.1 Acidimicrobiales bacterium
CGCCCTCAGTGAACTTTGTGAAGAGAAAGATCACGGTCACCGTGGCAGTGACTCCCGCGCCGAAACCGTTGATCGCCGCTCGCCGAGTCCAGCCTGGCTCTCTGGTGCGTCGCCAATGAACCACCAATCCCGCCTGACACAACGTAAAGCCGACGAATACGCCAATGGCATACAGTGGAATCAGCGCGTTGGTGTTGCCGCCAACGGCGACCAGCAATGCTGCTGAGAACACGGCGAGGGCCCCCACGCCATTGCCAAAGACCAGCCGCCTGTCTCGAACGCCGAAGAAGTGGGGCAGGGCATTGTCCCTCGACAGAAGGCTGGTCAACACGGGAAATCCACCGAACGACGTATTGGCGGCTAGAGCCAACACCAGCGTGATGGTGAGCGAGACGAGATAATAGGCCCAGTGGCGCCCGACGGCATTGACCATGATCTGGCTCAGGACGGTCTGGCCGATTCTCGGCTGCACGTGGAATTTGCCGGCGAGAACCGCCAAGCCCACAAGCATTGCTCCCAGAATCAGTCCCAGCAATAGCTCGGTCCGCTTGGCCCGGACAATCCGTGGCTCCTTGAACAGCGGCACACCGTTGGCAATCGCCTCCACGCCGGTGAGCGCGCTGCATCCCGCTGAGAATGCCTTCAGCACGAGAAGGACGCCGACCGCCTCCACCGTATGAGTCGCCACCAATGACTTGCCAACCGGTGGAGTGTGCGAGCCGAGGGGGTGGATTAACCCAATGGCGATGATGGCGAGCAGCCCGACGATGAACACGAGCGTCGGTATGAGAAAGGCGCGCGCTCCCTCTCCCAGCCCACGGAGGTTGAGTGTGGTGATGATGAGCAGAATTCCCAGACCCATCGGCACTGGGTAGGGAGCAGTGATGGGGAACGCGGACGTCAACTGCCCCACGCCGGCCGCAATGGAGACGGCAACCGTCAGGGTGTAATCGACGATCAGGGCGGCACCGGCAAGCTTGCTGGGCCCAGGGCCGAAATTGTCACGCGTCACCGCATATGCACCGCCGCCCTCCGGGTAGGCGTCAATGACCTGTCGGTAGGAGATGACCAGGATGACCAGGAGAGCGACGATGGCAAGCGTGATGGGCAACATGAGCCGAAGTGAGGAGGCCCCGGCCGCAGCCAGAACTACCAGGATCGCCTCCGGTCCGTAGGCGACCGAGGTGAGCGCATCGAGCGATAGTGCCGAGAGGCCTTCGACAGGCGTGATCTGCTCAGAGGCCGCATCCGCGGCCGAAAGAGCCGGTCCAAACAGAGTTCGGCGAATCCGTCCCAAACTTGATGGCACTACTAGGGAAGTCTACGAAGAGACCTGCCCGACAGGTGTATCGACTTCAAAAGCGGCCTTCGTCAGCCTGCGGTTGTTGATGGAGTTAGCGGCAAGAGCCAGAACGCCGACCGGGATCGGAGCTCTTCCCTGGTCTTGAGATACCCCAAGGCACTGCGCCGTTATCAAGTAAGGACCGAAGTCGAGCAGCGTCTGGAGGGAGTGCCTGAAACCGTGACGGTGATCGCTCGAAATATTGGTCCGCATCCGGGAGCTCACTGTCCGGGGCCAACTGGCTCCAACGCGAAATCAGTGTGATGGTCCGACGATTGGCTCGTCGCTGCTCTCGCTGTCGGGCTGAAGCGTGCTGGCGGTCTTCGGGTGCTGTGTGGGTTTGGATACGGGTCTATCGAATTACGCAATCGCGTGATGCCCTGGCAAAGGAGAGCTTTCACACTTGGTTGGACGGTGGTGCGGCGCCCGTGCCGTCGTCCCTGGGCCGGCACCGCATCCGCCTGCCTTACCGAACTGTCGAGGTGATTCAAGATGGCGCTTTCCGCCCGCACCAATCAAATACAACTTAGTCCCGTGGATCCTATGGCCGAACTGGACCGAATGCAGGACCGCCTGTCTCAACTGATCGACGTCTGGTCCTGGCCCTCGTTCTTCGAGGACGGTGCGGCTCTCGCTGACGTGGAGGAGCCAGACGACGCGTATCTGGACGCGTATCTGGTGGAGCTTGACGTACCCGGCGTTGACAAGTCCGACCTAGAGATCCAACTCGTCAGACACAGGCTCATCGTCTCCGGCGTACGGAAAGAGGGCGAACACAGAGGCGTTCTGCGTCATCGGACACGAACCGTAGGTGAGTTTCGGCATGAGATCTTGTTACCCGGTGACGTGGACCCTGCACAGGTATCAGCAAGTTTGGCTGACGGCGGGCCGACCGTACGTTTGGCTACGCCGGCCAGTGAGAAGCCGAAGGCCATCAAGGTCGGCGGCGGTCGAGATGCTGCTAGTGGAGCTAAGGAGAAGTCGGCCGGTAACAGCTGAGAGCCAGCTGATCCGACGAAGAGTGATGCACCCCGCCGTGCGGGTTCGCATGCTCCCTGGGGATGCCGTCGCAGCCGCCCTGTTCAGCCAGCAACGTGACATCGAGGAAGTGATTGTCGCCCTTGAGAAGCTGGATCTGGCCGGGCCGGCATTCGAGTTGGGCAGCACCATCGCACCCTCATCCTCATCGACCCGAGCATCGACAGGGCATCGTGGTCCCGAACCAATCGCTGAGCTGATCCACCGAGCGCAAGATGCTGTTCACCGGACGACGTAGGCGACCGAATGACGGCAGAGTCGGGATGAGCCGATCCCGATCGCTGGCACTGGCGACCCTTCTCTTCGTACTTTTCTTGACGTTCCTGGACAACACCATCGTGACGGTGGTCCTCGCTAACGTCCAGGGTGAACTGCACGCCTCGGTCAGCCAGCTGCAGTGGGTGGTGAACGGCTACGCCCTGACCTTTGCCGGCCTCATGCTGAGTTTCGGCGCCGTTGGTGACCTCTTCGGCCGCAAGAAGGTGATGCTGACGGGAGTAACCGTATTCTGTGCCGGCTCGGTGATCGCGGCGGTGGCCCCGAACACCGACGTTCTGATCGCCGGTCGGGTCGTCATGGGCATCGGAGCCGCGGCATCGGAGCCGGGCACCTTGTCCATGATCCGGCATCTTTACCCCGACCGAGCCGAGCGAGCGCGGGCACTTGGTATTTGGGCCGCAGTTTCGGGTCTCGGGCTAGCTCTCGGCCCGCTGATTGGCGGCCTCCTCGTATTCGGGTGGTCCTGGCGGGCCATCTTCTGGTTCAACGTGTTCTTCGGCCTCCTGGCCTTCACCAGCGCTGCCATCGAGCTGCCGGAGAGCTCCGATCCGGTCAGTGCACGATTCGACTTTGCGGGCTTCCTGCTCGGAGCCTTGGCCCTTGGATCATTGACCTTTGCCATCATCCTGGGCGAGACCGCAGGCTACCGAACCTGGTGGATTGACCTGCTCTTCCTCCTCGCGCTGGTTGCCGCCATCGCCTTCGTCCTGGCCGAGCTACGAAGATCCAATCCGGTGCTCAACGTCCGTTACTTCAAACGGGCCACGTTTGCCACGTCCAGCCTCATCGCCTTCACGGCCTACTTCGGAACCTTCGCCATATTCTTTATGGTCGCTCTCTATCTCCAGGTAGTGGTATCCGTCTCGGCGTTGGGCCTCGCCCTGGACTTCGTTCCACTGGCCGTGGGCATGGTCGTGGCCTCTCTGTTCACCGGTCGCTGGGTAGCGGCGTGGGGTCCCCGCATCCCCATGGCCACCGGATGCCTATTGGCTGGCGTCGGGATCCTCCTCACCAACGCCATGATCGGCCCCCACGTCGGCATCGGTGAGATCGGATGGACCATGTTCCTGGCCGGCAGCGGCGTTGGGATGGCCATGGTTCCGGTGACCTCGGCCGCTTTGGGCTCCATCCCACCTCGGCACTCGGGCATGGCGGCGTCGACCACCAATACCTTCCGAGAGCTTGGAGCCGTCGTCGGCGTGGCGGTGCTGGGCTCGATCGTCAACGGGCAGTTGACCGTCAACCTACTGCAGCGCCTCAACGCCATCGGAATCCCCAAGTCCTACCAGTCACTCGTCGTCACCGCCGTCACCACTGGCACCTACCAGGGCCAGGCCAAGGCGGTCACAGGCAAGAACCCGGCCATCACCCACATCGTGAACGAGGTCATCTCCGCCGCGTATGGCGCCTTCGGCCATGGTCTCAATATCTCGCTCAATATCGCAGGAGGTCTCCTTCTGGGGTCGGCCGTCCTGGCTCTCGCCACTGTCTACGGTCGGCGGGTCCACGCTGAGCTCGTCAACTCGGAGGAAGGCCACCTGCTACACGTGTCAGTGGAGGGCGAGCCTGGCGTGGCGGTGGAGGGCCGGCCTGGGGTGGCCCGACCGGCCGACGCTTCCTAGTCC
>DASXMT010000155.1:0-7111 GCA_036495505.1 Acidimicrobiales bacterium
CGCTATACCCCCGATCCCGAACATCCGACGGAGGAAATGCCGGCGGTCCATCTCGCTCCGCGGTGGGCGCCCGACCTTCGACCGCTGGATCTCTTGACGGGTCCGCTGGATCTCTCGTCCGGTGCGGGCCGGGGGACCGCCGGTACTCGGCGCTCGAGGGCGGGAGGGTGGGCCGCCAGGCCTGCCGGACGGACCACCTGTCACGGGCTCGTCCACGCCCAAAGAATACCGGTCGCGTCCCACGCGTTGCGGCGGGGCGGAAACGGGGCTTACGCTCGACCAGGCTCAGCCGGTGGTGCCGGCAGATCGTTCGGCCTGCACCTTCCCCCACGCCTTACCCGAAAGCGAGTTCCGCATGGACTGTCCAGGCATCCTGCCCAGGCACGAACGGTGCCTGCGAGGGCGGGCTCTTCCCGGAGGCTTCTCGTGAGCCGCGATGCGGGAGCGGGAACCCTCAACGATGAGCGGGAGCTGGCCGCGCTGTGCATCGCCTATGCCGTCGCCGTGGACACTCGAGACGGGGACCGGTTGGCCGGGCTGTTCGTCGAGGACGGAGAGCTGGTCATACCCAAGGTCCCCGCGGATCTCCGCCCTGTCCTCGTGCGCAAGGGCTCAGAGACCCTCAGGCAGATCCCCGACGGCCTTCGACGGTTCACCAAGACGTTCCATGAAGTGCTCAATCGGGAGTTCACCATCGAGGGCGGCGCGGCGACGGGCCTCGTCTACTGCGTCGCTCATCACGTGACGGCAGCCGTGGGGAACGGGCCGGAGGCGAGGGGCGGAACGGATGCGGTGTGGTACATCCGCTACCTCGACGACTACCGACGCACTGCGGCCGGATGGCGCATCACCCGGCGCGAGCTTCACCTCGAGTGGGTCGAGGAACGACCGGTGGCCCTGATCAGCTGACCGGTCCGGTCGCCGCCGGGGGGTCAGGCGTTGAGCAGCTCGCGTGCCCCGGTGTCCGAGGAGGGGTGCCGGAGCTTGGACATGGCCCGGGCTTCGATCTGGCGGATCCGCTCGCGGGTCAGGCTGAAGAACTCGCCGACCTCCTCGAGGGTGCGGGGCTCGCCCCGATCGAGGCCGAACCGGAGGCGAAGGATCTCCCGCTCGCGCTCGTCGAGGGGAGAGAGCAGCTTGCCGATCTCGTCACCCAAGAGAGCGAGCGCAGCGGCATCGAAGGGCGACTCGGCGTTCACGTCCTGGACGATGTCGCCCAGCTCGGCGTCACCGTCCTCGCGGAGCGGGTCGGACAGGGAGAGAGGCTCGGAGCGGAATCGCAACGCTTCGACGAGCTTGTCGTGGGAGAGCTCTACTTCTTCGCCGAGCTCGTCGAGGGTGGCCGGACGACCCAGCTTGTACTCGAGGAAGCTCTTGGCCTTTTGGATACGGGCCAGGGTGTCGCCGGCATGGACGGGCAGTCGCACCGTGCGCCCGGTGTTGGCGATGCCCCGGGTAATGGCTTGGCGGATCCACCAGGTGGCATACGTCGAGAACTTGAAGCCCTTCCGCCAGTCGAACTTCTCGACGGCGTGGATCAGGCCAAGGTTGCCCTCCTGAACGAGGTCGAGGAGCGGCAGGTTGGATGCCTGATACTTCTTGGCGATGGACACCACCAGCCGGAGGTTGGACTGAACGAAGTCCTGCTGGGCGTGCTCGCCCTGGAGGACCACCCGGCGGAGCTCCCGTCGCTTGGCCGGGGTCAACTTGGGTGTGTCGGCGATGGTGGCCGCCGCCTCGCGTCCCAGTTCGATGGCTTGTGCCAACCGTGCCTCGTCCGCTTTGGTCAGCAGGGGATACTGACCAATGTCGCTGAGGTAGAGCTTGACAAGGTCTTCGCCATCCTGGGCTGCGCGCTGCTTGTTCACGGTCGATACTCCTTCGTTTCCTCAGTACTTGAGGGGTTCACCGGCAAGAATTCTTGTCCGGTGCATGTGGCGTGGGACACGGCAATCGCACGTCAGGGCGCTTGATCGGTAAACAGAGGCCCTCTGTAACTCTACCGGGCCGTCAAGTCCGAGCCTGCGCGGATCATTTTGAGGCTGTTCAGAGACCCTTTGCCCCATCTCGCTGACCTCGATTCCGGCCTACCTCCGACGGCGTCGCAGGTTTGGGTCGGTCAGGGCCGGCGGGTTGAAGTCGCTGTTGATCGGGTCCGCCATGGTACCCGGCGGAACCAGCTCGTCGATACGGTCGAGGACCTCAGTGCTCAGGGTCACGTCAGCCGCGCTGAGCTGGGACTCCAGGTGCTCCATGGTCCGGGGCCCGATGATCGGGGCGGTGACCGCCGGGTGCTCGGCTACGAAGGCCAAGGCCAGCTCGATCAGGCTCAGGCCGGGCTGGTCGGCCAGTTCGGCCAAGGCCGTGACCAACTCCACCTTGCGGCGGTTGGTCGGTACCGACAGGTCGTAGCGCTCGGGAAGCATGGCCGAGCGGCGACTGGTGTTGCTCTTCCCCTCTCCGAAGGCGCCGGACAGCCAGCCGCCGGCCAGCGGGCTCCAGGGGATGACGCCCATCCCGTACTCCTGGCAGACGGGCAGGACGTCGGCCTCGATGCGCCGGCTCAGGATGGAGTACGGGGGCTGCTCGCTGGCGAACCGCTCGCGTCCCCGTCGCTCGGCCACCCAGTGGGACTCGACGATCTGATGGGCGGGGAAGGTGGAGCATCCGATGTAGCGGACCTTGCCCGCACGGACCAGATCGGTCAGGGCGCCCAGGGTCTCGTCGATGTCCATTCCGTACTCGGGCCGGTGGATTTGGTAGAGGTCGATGTAGTCCGTCCCCAACCGTCGGAGGCTGTTCTCGCACTCGGCGATGATCCAGCGACGCGAGTTCCCCCCGGCGTTGGGGTCCTTGCCCATCGAGCTGTGGACCTTGGTGGCCAACACGATGGCATCTCGGTCGAGGGTGGCGAGGGCCTTGCCCACGATCTCCTCGGACTCACCGAAGGAGTAGACGTCGGCCGTGTCGATGAAGTTGACGCCGGCGTCCACCGCTCGCTTGATGATGCGGATCGAGTCGTCGTGGTCCTGGTTGCCCCACGCCCCGAACATCATCGCCCCGAGACAGAGCGGGCTGACCTTGACTCCAGTACGTCCAAGTGTGCGGTAGTCCATCACCGGAGCGTAGACCGCCTCGGCCCACCACGACCGGGGGAGACCGTATGGTCGTACCAGCTCCCGATGCACCGGCCTCTGATCGAGCACATCCCGTCTGCATAAACCTAATTGGCGTTGTGGGCCTCCGGGGTATCTGATGCCTTGACTGAGCGATCAGGACGGGCCAAAGGGATCGCCGGGAGGGAAGCAGGATGCAGTCGTGGTTGCGGCGTGGAATTGTCTTGGCGTGCTCGCTCACCATCACGACCCTGGTGGGTCTGGGCGTGACCGCCGCCTCGTTCGGCGCCACCATCCGTCCGGCACCGACCGGGGCAACGGCTGCCCCGTCGGCCAGTGACGTGACCGTGGCGGCCACGGGGCCCACGGTGGCCATGTGGGCGTGGAACTGGACCGATTCCGCCGCCATGGTCAGCTTTGCTCGGGCCAACGGCGTCACCGAGATCTTTGCCTACGTGGCTCCCGGGTTTACCGACCCGACCTACATCCCGTGGGGTTGGTCGCAGCCGCAGCTGCCGCTCGAGGAGTCGCTGTCTGCCGACGCAGCCGCCGCCGGGATCACCGTGTATGCCATGGGCGGCGATCCTTCGTGGGTGCCCAACCCAGCCGACGGCACCGATTGGGCAAACGAGGCCCTGGCTACCGGTCTGTTCCAGGGGCTCCATGTCGAGCTCGAGCCGTGGGCGCTCTCCTCGTGGGGTATCGACCAGGCCGGGACGATCAACCAGTACCTCACCGAGCTGGCCGACATTCACACGGTGGCGCAGACCTACGGCGTGCCCGACGAGATCTCGATTCCCTATTGGCTCTCGATGTTCAGCACCTCGAACGATGTCCCCCTCGACGTGGCCGCCATGGAGCACGCCGACGCTGCCACCGTGGTGACCTTCTTCAACTCCGTCTCCCAGATTGAGTCGTTCGGGAGTGCCGAGCTGTCCGCCGCCCGGTCCGTGGGTATCCCGCTCCGGTTCGCCGCCGAGGCCAATGAGGACTCTCCGTCCTGGCTGAGCTTCTACGGAGACACCCTGGCCCAGTTCGACACGGCTATCGGCCAGGTCAACAGCGACATGGCCGGTACCCCGGGCTACCTGGGCATCGCCGTCGAGGACTACCAGGGCTGGTCGGCCATGCCGTAGGGCAACAGCGGCTCGAAGGCCTTGGTCAGACCGCTCCCCCGTGAAGGTCGAAGGTGCGGGCCATGCCGCCGTCGGCCGTGATGGTATCGCCGGTGACGAACCGGGCTGCATCCGAGGCCAGGAACACGATGACATCGGCAATGTCCTCAGGGGTGGCCCACCGACCCAACGGGGTCTGCTCCTCGATCTTCTCGATCACCCCGGGAATCCTCCGGTTCTTGGCCCATAGGGCCGTGTCGACCACACCGGGCGCTACCGAGTTCACCCTGATTCCCGACGGCCCCAGCTCCATGGCCAACGACCGGGTGGCGGCATCGAGGCCGCCTTTTGACGCGGCATAGGCGGCGCGCCGTGGCGTCCCCACCAAGGCCGAAACCGACGAGAGATTGATGATCGAGCCCGAATGGCGTTCGATCATCGAGGGAATCACGGTGGCGATCAACAGCAGAGGGGCTCGAATGTTGACGGCCAGCATCTCGTCGATAGCCTCAGCCTCAGAGTCGACCGTATCCAACCGGGCCGCCGCCGCGGCGTTGTTCACCAGGATGTCGACCTGGCCCAGGGCCTTGATCGCCCGGGTGCCGACATCGATCGGCGTTTGTGCATGGCGCAGGTCTCCGACCACGACGATCGGGTCGTGCTCCAGCTGGCGCGCCACCTCTTCGAGATCGGCCCGGCTCCGGGCGACCAGCGCCACGCGGGCCCCCGCCCTGTCAAGTGCTTGTGCCGCGGCTGCTCCGATCCCGCGTGATGCGCCGGTGACGATGGCGGTGCGGCCAGTGAGCGAGAACGGTTCCATGCCCGCAGCCTAGAGAGGCGGCGAGCACGCTCTTGTGTTCCCCGCCCCCTAGTCGCCCGTGCCGTCGTCAGGCAGGTACCACCGGTCGGACCCGAGAAGCCGGTCGGCCTCAGCTGGCCCCCAGGTGCCCTGCGCATAGGGAAACGGTGTGGGCATCGACTCGAGAAGCGGTGCGGCCACCTCCCACAGGCGCTCGATACCCGCCGCGTCGTTGAACAAGGTGTGGTCGCCGAGCATCACGTCGTGGAGGAGCCGTTCGTACGCCTCGAGGTCGTTGCTGGCGGTGAAGGAGTCGGCATAGCGGAACGACATCGCCGCCGGCTCCACATCCATGGTGGGACCCGGCCGTTTGGCCGCGAACCGGATGGTCACCGACCCCGGGTCGCTCAGCTCGAACACCAGATCATTGGGGCAGGGGACAGTCGACACCCCAGGGTCGTTGTCGAACATATGCACGTCGGGCTCCTTGAATCCCAGCGTGACAGTGGTCCGGGTCTCGGCCATGGCCTTGCCCGTGCGGAGGTAGAAGGGCACGCCCGACCAGCGAGCATTGTCGACGGTCACCGTGGCGGCCACGAACGTCTCGACCGTCGAGTCCTTGGCCACGCCGCGTACGGACCGGTAGCCGTCGTACTGGCCGAAGACGACATGGTCCGCTCGGAGCGGTTTCATGGCCTCGAAGACGGCGAGTTTTGCCTTGTGCAGTGACGCGGCGTCGAAATCGGCGGGTGGCTCCATGGCCAGATAGCCCAGCAACTGGAAGAGGTGGGTGACCACCATGTCCCGAAAGGCTCCGGTGGCCTCGTAGAAGGCGCCCCGGTCGTCGACGTTCAACTTCTCGGGTACATCGATTTGCACGTAGTGGAGATGGTTCCGATGCCATGCCGGTTCGAACAGGCCGTTGCCGAACCGGAACACCAGGATGTTCTGCACCGACTCTTTGCCCAGGAAGTGGTCGATCCGGTAGATCTGGGACTCTTCGAAGGCCTCGTGCAACCCCTCGTTGAGCTTCCGAGCCGAGGCGAGGTCGGAGCCGAAGGGCTTTTCGATGATGAGCTTGGTGTTGGCGTTGACCAGGCCCGCGCTGCCCAGTGCCCGGGCCATGGGCAGAAAGGCCGACGGTGGCACGGCCAGGTAGATGATTCGCTGCGGATTGTCCAGGCCCACTTCGGCCCGGGCCACCGCCTGGGCCAGCTCGCTCAAGTCATCGCTCGAGGAGGGGGCGAACGAGAGGTTGGGGCCGAACGACTGCCAGGCCTGGTCGGTCACGTCCCTGCGACCGAACTGTTCGAGCACCCCGTGGACGTAGTCCCCGAATCCGTCGGCATCGGTGCCCGTGCCCGCCGGGGCGGACCCCACGATTCGATAATGCTCGGGCATGAGACCGGCCACATCAAGGTGAAACAGCCCCGGCAGGAGCTTGCGCTTGGCCAGGTCGCCGGTGGCACCGAAGAGCATGAGCACGGCGTCTTGGGGTCGACCCCCCTTCGTCGAAGCTCCGTTGCTCATGAAGCCGGCTTCTCGTCGTGCCCTCCGAATTCCTTCCGCATGGCCGACAGCACCTGGTTGCTGAAGTGATCGAGGTCTCGGGAGGCGAACCGGGAGAACAGGGCGCTGGCCAGTACCGGGGCGGGCACGCCCTCCTCGATGGCGGCGATGCTCGTCCATCGGCCTTCGCCCGAGTCCGAGACACGCCCGGAATAGTCGGAGAGGTCGGGAGACTGGACCATGGCTTCGGCGGTGAGGTCCAACAGCCACGAGGCGATGACGCTGCCCCGCCGCCACACCTCGGTCACCTCGGGGAGATTCAGGTCGTACTGGTAGTACTCGGGGTTCTCGAGCGGCGCAGTCTCGGCGTCATCGGTGCGCTTGACCGACCCGGCGTTGGCGTGCTTCAAGATGTTGAGCCCCTCCGCGTAGGAGGCCATGGCCCCGTACTCGATGCCGTTGTGGACCATCTTCACGAAATGCCCGGCTCCGGTGGGGCCGCAGTGCAGGTAGCCCTCCTCGGCCCGGCTGGGCTTCCCGGTCCGACCCGGGGTCCGCTCGGCTGCCCCCAC